>NZ_LFZV01000001.1:1652645-1810320 GCF_001183965.1 Bacillus sp. FJAT-27916 | reverse complement strand
AATACATGGTTTTATCATTCCTATCCTCGGTTATAAAGTTAGAGTTTCTGTGGAAATTCCTCGTCTTTCGCACCGGAGTGCTTATAACAAAACTTGTCGCGCTGCCCCTTTTGTTCAATAAGAAATTCAACACAAAAAGACATTAATCCTTCTTAAGATCAATGCCACCTTTGTTGAGTAACAAAAGAGAAATTCTGTTCTATTCAAATCCAAAGTTTTTCTCTACTTCTTCGCTTGTCTTTGGCAATTCTATTCCCTTTTCCCATATCAAAATTTTATCTTTTGGTGTACCATAATAAATTCTTTTTATTTCCTTACCACGATATTCTTCTTGTACTTTAATATCTATATAATCATAGCCTTTTTCTCCCCCGTATGGAGGCTGTGCTTCTTTCTTTATTAAGGGACGTAGTGGAGTCATATAAAAATTCCCTTCGCCATCCATATCGTATTTTATTGTATTTAAACTATATCCATCATTTATCTCCGCATAATAGACGATTTTACCATCTTCCATTTCACTTATATCCCTGATTTCTACTATATCTGTGGAAACACTTTTGACATCCCATATAAATAAGCCGACATATCCCAAAAAGATTATGATCATCAAAAGTGCACTTATTATTCCACCTTTTATAAAAGACTTTAGCCGCCATCTTTTCCACGAAGTAGATATATTTTTTATGACATTACTATCCGTTTTATTTTCCATAATACTTTTTTCTGGACTATGAATTTCATCTTGAATTTTTTCAAATTCCACTTTGCAATTATTACACTCTGAAAGATGTTCCTCTATCATTCTTTTACTATCATCACTACATACATTGTCGTAATACAACGGAAGCATATCTTTAATTATTTCACACGATGCTTTTTCCAATTTCATTTCTCCCTTAATATTTCTTGAATTTTTTGTTTACCTCGGTAAAACGTGCCTCTCGCCCAACTGTTAGCAATAGACTTTGCTAACCCCTATTCTATATCCTCTTAATTGTTCTATTTCTCCCAAATCAATACCGCACGTTTTAAAACTGAATCCCAAGATTCCTTTCCAGCAATGACTTTTTCGATATCATAATCTACATAATAAACAGCATCGATTTTTTCACTCTCAGAAAAATTCCAGATATAACCTTGATCATTAAGGTTCTTTTCATCATTTATTAGGTTTCTTGAAGGGGAATCAGCAATTGTTTCTTTATAAACGATAAAACTCACATTCTTTATCTCTCCATCAATTTCAAGTGGCGTAGGATGGGTCTCGCTAACACTAGAATAACTTTTACCGTAATAATGAGAAACCAATTGATTATCATTTTGCATTTTGATTTCAAATAGATTGGTCGAGTATGGAATAACCCTTTCATAATAAAAGATATACGCAAACACTCCTAATAGAAAAATAGTCGTAGAAAAAATGGAGGCAAATGAAATGATTACTTTTTTCTTACGCCATTTTTTATTAATCTTATTAATAGTTGGAGCTTTATTTTCTGCTGGAATATACAGTTCACGTTTCATTGTTTCATATTCCTTTTGACATTTTTCACAGTGCTGTAAATGCTGGTCTACCATTTCTTTTGTATCCTGACTAACCACTTCATCAATATAAAGAGGTAAAACATCTTGAATAATTGTGCATTTAATCTCTTTCATAGTTCTCCTCCTCCATATACTCAATAATTTGTTTCCTCGCTCTGTAATAGGTAACCCTTGCCCATCCTGCACTTTTCCCAAAAAGAAGCCCTATCTTCTCAAACGGTAACTCACCAAAAGTTCGAAGTGAAAAGACCTCCTTATATGGTTCACCCATCGAGTGAAGAAACTGATGAACTGCGAATGCATCTTCTTCATTCATTAAATGATTTACTATCTGTACGGTCATACCTGATTCTTCTACTACATTTGAATCTATTTGTCGTTTATTTCTTTTGTAATGAGAGAAATATGTATTTTTAGCAATCGTAAAAAGCCACGCACGAATATCTTTAGAACCATCGAATTTTTCAATTGCTTTTAACGCCTTGAAAAATGCTTCTTGCGTAATTTCTTCGGCTATATTCTCATCGTGACTTAACGATTTAATAAACAAATAAACCTCCTTAAAATATTCGCAATAGATTTCCTCGAAGTCCATCCCTTTTCACCCCTTTCACTTATATAACTTCTAGAATTTAATTACGTTACAAAAATTTTTAAATATCGCATATCGGAGAATTATGGAATCCACTCAATTCCCAAAAGGATCAATCTATATAATTTACATCAAAATAAAAATAGGTACATTCAAAAATGAACTGCACCCTATAAAGTAGACAGTTTAATAAAAAGGGATGTGCCGTGTTTATGCGGCGATGAGATGACTTCGGTAAGCTGCCGGAGTCATCTTTTTTAATGTCCATTGCTTTCTCGTATTGTTATAGTAATCCATATAATCATCAATCATATATTTTAGTTCTGCCAAACTGTTTGCCTCCTTATAAGGAACTTCGTCCTTCATATGTCCAAAGAAGGATTCCATTGGGGCGTTGTCCAGGCAGTTTCCCCTTCGTGACATGGACTGTAAGAGCCCCTTCTCTTTCACGCGAGATTGATATTCAGGATGCGTGTAATGAAACCCTTGATCCGAATGAATCATTGCTTCTGGATGTAATTGATTCCCATAACAACTTTCTAACTTGGTTAATGTTCGGTAGACTATCTCCATCCGTAGGCTTGTCGCGAGTTCATAGGCGACGATCTCTCGTGTCGCCACATCTTTCACGCAAGACAAATAAGCCGTCTTCCCACCGCGGATTTGCAGGTAGGTGATGTCGGTCAAGAAGACTTTCCCTGGTTCCTGTTGGTCAAACTGGCGGTTCAAATGGTTGGGTACCTGACGGTGAACCTCTGTTGCCTTGGCCATCGTACAGTATGGGTTCGCTCTCCGTACCTTGGCAAAAAAGTGAAACTTGCGCATCAATCGAAGGATTTTCTTGTGGTTCATTGGCTGACCGGCTTTCTCGGTGACTTCCATATATAAGCCGCGATAACCGATTTTCCCTTGGGCCTCATCATAAATCTCTTTTAGAAAGACATAATCCTGATAATCAGACTCCTCCCGGATAGCTTGTTTTTCCGCATTCTGAAGCCATTTATAATAGCCGCTTGGACTCACTTGGGCCACTTCACATAAATAACGGACCATGTTCTTCAATTGATAAAGCCGAATCGTCTCATTAATGACTTGGTATTTCTCTCGGGCTTTTAACGACGATTCTTCTTCGCCTGCCTTTCCAACTCGTCTAGCCTTTTTAGTAAGGTCAATTCCGCCTCTAAGAGGCGAATGCGGGCTTCTGCTTGGGCCAATTTCTTCTCGGTAGAGGCATTCTCTTTCTTGGGGCGTCCCTTACTCGCTTTTCCTCGGCGTTCCTCTAAAAAGCCATTTTCTCCGTATGTTTGGAAGGTTCTGCGCCAACGAGCCAGGGCGCTTTGGGCTTTTTTAATGCCAATCACCTCTAAATCGAAACCTGCTTCTCGGAATATTTCCGCTGGGCCTTTCCCAGATTGGTTTTGTTTAACCGCCTGCAGTTTGAAGTCAGGGGTATACTGAATCGCGCGGTCTGTCACGGCTTTAACGTTTGGATTAGCTTCTAGTAGTCTTTGTTGGTGTTCATTAAAGATAATCTTACTCATGAAAAATACTCCGTTCTAAAAATCGTAATGTTAGTATAACGGGAGTTTTCCTGAAAGAGAATAGGAAAACCCCGAATAGGGTCCACTTTTTTTAAAGTGTCCACTATTCGGGGTTCAGTTCAAAAGAATACACCTATTTCTTTTATTAACAATAACTTATTTTCTTTTGGTATAGTTCATTAAAACTAACATTAAGTCATTCGTAAAAATTGAATCCCTTATTAAGGTAAGCGTTTGAAGTTATCTCCGGCTTTTCCCCTGCTCCACACGGAACGTGCCAGTTTCCAAGCATTCCGCGTTCCATCTGGCGATGGTTTTGATTATAAGTTTCAAGTTACTCTTATTGATTTGGATTATATGATAGGTTCTAACTCGCACTTTTCCCGATATTTATTGATTTTCTCTAATATCGGTGGCGTGATATCCAAACTTTTTATGAGTATATTCATCTTAGTTGTATCTGTCATATGGATTAGTTTGTGTACATCTTTGTAGAGAATGCGTAAGTTATTGAACTTGTCATTTCCGCCGAGATGTACTGGCACGTAGTGATGACAGTGTACATCCCGTGCTTGTAGAAATTGTCCTGTAATTTCACATTTTCCTTGTTTCATACTATATCGACTGATTCGATTGTCCATATATTCGACACTTCGTGTCGGGATATTTGACTCCATTAGCAAGGCAATTTCTTGCTTGATATTCTTATGCAAATTCTTATGAATTAGCGCTCGGCCTTCAACTGTGAATAGTGTCAGACTTTGTGTGAAACAAATAGTGTTCTTTGGCTGAACATTCGCAAGAGGGAAGAGATGAATACCAGCAATTTCAAATGTCTTGAACCTCAAACTGTATAACTTCTTATAGGTTGGCGGCGGATTCGCTGGATGGGCGTATTTCCCGACTGGTTTAAGACGATTGTACATAGATGCACCTATATCATAAGCAAGACGTGAGAAGGCTAAGTTGACATGTGTAGCTCGATTAAAGTAATTATGCAGCCCTAAGACAAAGCTATTAAATCGCAAAGCATTTTGAGTCGTTGGTGAGGCTCGAAGTGCCTCAATTCGTTTCCTCGCTTCATCTTTTATTTTCTGTATCTTTTCGGCTTTCACAAAAGTATGGGCCACACGTTTTTCACCTTTGCGAATGGCACGTATCGTAAATCCAAGAAAGGCTGATTCATGTTTCCGCAGATTAATTACTTTTGATTTTTCCGGTGAAATGTCAAGTTTTAAACGCTCTTTCAGAAAAAGCTTAACGGCATGATACCATTTTTCGGCTGTCTTCCAGTCCCGACATAAGATTTTAAAGTCGTCGGCATAGCGAACTATATAACCTTCTTTTAACTTTGTGTGAATCTTTGCATAACGTTCACCTTCGCGTGTCGTATATGGCTTATCAAGAGGGAAGAGTTCCCACTGATTCGCTATCCATTGATCTAATTCATTCAAAACCACATTAGATAATAACGGGGATAGTAGTCCACCTTGCGGTGAACCCTTTTCCGGAATGCCTTCACCATCACCTTCAGCTTTTAACATTTTTGAAATGCAAGCTAAAACTTTTCTATCATAAACACCTAAATTCCACAGCTGTTTAATGAGCAATGTATGATTGATATTGTCAAAGAAGCCTTTGATATCAACATCAACAACATAGTGAAGTTTAGAATGGTTAACAAGGAATTGAACTCTTGCCATCGCATGATGTGTAGACCGTAAAGGTCTAAAACCGTAACTATGATTATAAAAGTGCGCTTCCGTAATTGGCTCCAATACTTGCTTGAAACACTGTTGAATGATTCTATCGAGGATACATGGAATGCCTAGAGGTCGCATTTTACCATTATCTTTTTCAATTAATTTTCGTCTGACTTTCTTCGGGCGATAATTCTTGAGCTGTTTTTGTATCTTTTCTACTAAATCATTTTCTGTTAGTCTCTCTATGTCGATGATGGTTTTTCCATCTGTACCGGGGGTCTTAGACCCCTTATTTGACTTGATAGTCCGATAAGCTAATAAAATGTTATTCCTCGACGTGATGACGTCATATAAGTGATGGAATGTTTCTTTATTTTTAGCTCGGTGGTACAAGTCAGTAAAAGTGTCGGTCATATCATAGTAATCCCAGTATCGTAGAGCTTGCACTGTGGCATCATTCCTTTGTGAGGTGATGTTCCCACGTTCTTACCCGACCGGTGCAATGCACGTTTGAAAAATAATCGTTGCCAATCACTAGACTTGGGGCTGTTTCTCTACCTCCATTACAGAAGCTTCATCAGTCGTACCCCTACCCTCATAAGGACAAGTGCATTTCGTTCAATTACTTATAGCAACCGTTTTGGGTGACAGCCCTCGAATCAACGTTCCTTTCTTTCTAAGTCCCTTATAACTTAGCTATCTATCTAAACGTAGGTGCTTCCTGTAAGCCTGTGAGCTGGATACCGCCATTGTTCGATATAACGTGTTTCAGAGGGGCAATTTTTACTCCACATTACTCACACCACCGTAAGGGTGGTACAATAGTTTCCTATTGTTCGAAACTCTAGACCTGTACACTCGGAAGTTCGTCCGTTCTTTGTGTAAGAAAATTCTCACCTTATTTAGTTTTTCAGCCATCCGGCATATCCATTGACATACCTTTATCCTGAAAGGAATGGCTTTAGCCTTTGTTCTGCCGACTTCACCTGAACTTCATACCCCATAATCTGTCCATTATGACGCATGCAGGAGTATCAATGGGATAGTTTCAAAATACATGGTTTTATCATTCCTATCCTCGGTTATAAAGTTAGAGTTTCTGTGGAAATTCCTCGTCTTTCGCACCGGAGTGCTTATAACAAAACTTGTCGCGCTGCCCCGTTCGTGGAAGAACAACAGTAAAAGCATACATTAACAGTATCTAATTCTTTTTATAACAAAACAAAGTGACCTAATGCTCGTAAGGTCACTTTGTTTTATTTGCACGACGTTCTATTCCAAAATAAACACAGGCAATTAGAAACAGAATATTAGAAAGAAGTATGGCTACTCCATTCCATTCTCCTTCAAATAAAACTATATTTACAAGAGTAATCAAATGCATTATAACAATAAGGATAAATAAATAGAATGAGTTTTCAAAAAAATACATACCGATTAATACTCTAACATAAAAATACAGTTACCTGTTCAACTAATCTGCTCCGTTTCTTTTATATAAAATAAAAGTAAGCTTTGGTTTATAATATTTCATATATGAAGATAAACTCTAAAAAAAAAGAGAGGACTCAATAATATGAAAGATCAAATTGATGAATTAACTCTATTATTGTTGTATTTAACCTCTTTTAAAGATGATTATGGATTAGGTGAAGCTCAAAGAAGCTGGAAGGGATACCCCTTTGAATCCCTAAATGAATTATCGAAAAACAATCTCATTCTTGATAGTAAGCGTTCAAAATCTGTTTATCTAACTGATGATGGTATTGAGGAAGCAAAGAAACTAATAAAGAAATATCATATAAAAGACAACTAAGCAAGCTTTCTCAAGAGAGAATCCCTTAATCAATCATACACTCTGCTAAAAAGACAACTATAGTTCTTTTTCCTGTTTGTAAGAAAGCAAAAGGTTGTCGATATCCGACAACCTTCCTCGTATCAAAAAAATTTTTTATATAGTTCACGTCGCAGTGTACCACTTAAATAAGCGTACATTTTAGTTGTTTCGCTTTTCTCGTGTCCCATCAAGTTTTGAATGACTTCTAAAGGAGCCCCATTATTCAATAAAGTAGTGGCATAACTATGCCTCAACTGATGAGGGTGAATACTTTTATTGATGCCGGATTTTTTCGATATCTGTTTTATAATATACCTCATTTGGGATATGCTCATCCGATGGGGAGCACGTACGGTTACAAATAAAGCTTCTTGATCATCTGTTCTCTCATCCAGGTACCTCTTCAACCAGATATCACACCTAGTATTAAAGTAAACTTCTCTTTCTTTATTTCCCTTCCCTAAGACAATTACGGACTGATTAGAAAAATCAATGGATTGTCGATTCAAATTAACGGCTTCCCCAATTCGACAACCGGTTGAATACATAAACTCGAACAATGCATTTTCTAATGTTGTATGACAAGCTTCTCTTAAATGCTCAATTTCTACTTCAGTTAAAAACTTTGGTATGCGGATATCTAGTTTCGGTTCCTTAATTTTTGCGGCTGGGTTACCATTCAGGACATTTTCATCTTGGGCCCATCTAAACAGCGATTTTATAAAACGTATCCTATGACTCAGGCTAGCAGCCTTTAATTGATTAGCAACATTCCCGAGATAAAGCTTTAATGATTCAGTGGTTATTTCATCAAGGGATCGATCACCAAGATTCCGGATTAACAAATTCAATTGGATATTATAGGCTTTTAAGGTCTGAGATGAATATCCTTAGATTTGTTTATCAGCTTTATATAAATCCCACGCTTCAGATAGTATCATCCCATTACTCTCCTAATCTATTTTTATCAGTATAGACAAGTAGAAAGAAAGTAATACTTAAACTCTATTGATTAATGATTTCTATGAAACTCTTTTATGAAAGATAAGATTTTAAAAACCACGAGGGCATTTCTATTACTTATCTCCACAGTTCCTACACGTTAAATAGAAAAAATCACTTGTAACACTGGTGGAGAAATTCGGATTAAGTATTGACTTCGTGAATCCGTTGCAAGAAACGTAAAAAAGCAGCGCCCCCTTTAGAGGGCTGACTGCCTTATTTCAATATAAGCTTCGCGACAGATTCCACGTGTGTTGTATGCAGGAACATCCACAGACCTTCCACCACTCTCTATATAATCGCAAAATATTAATAAATAGTTCCATTACAAAGAAGCATCCCCTAGAGGATGCAAAAAACTAAAGAATTTAGCTCAACCTTTCCCCCGGCGGAAACGGATCATTCCCTATCCTTTGATCTTATCTTACCATAACGGCCATCGATCACGACTTTGCTATTTTCCAAACAATATTAATAGCTTCCTCTTGTGTTTTATGGATTGATGTTTCCATGCTCTTCCCCTCAGCTTTCACTTTCCAGCGGCCTTCTTCATTCCTTGAAAACATGCTGATCTGCCACAAACTCTTTATAGTATTCATCTTCGTAAAGAAGGGGATATGAGATTACTTTTTGTCTAAATTACCTTATCTACATAAAAAAAGCTGCCCAACAGCCCCAACCCTGGGACTATCAGGCAACTCTTTTTCTCAATTTATTCAAACTCTCGATGATCCTCTACCTTTAATAAGATTGATTACCAGCATAATCGCGGCAACCGCCAATAGGATATGAATCAAGTTCCCTGCTATATCGAACAGGAAGCCAAGTAGCCATACGGCGATGATTATTCCAATAATTGTCCAAAGCATCTAATTCACTCACTTTCATTGTTTATTTGATAACTGACTTATTGAATTAGTACCCTTATTAAGACAATTTGAAACAATTGGGTTATTTAGCGATTGCTGGAACCAAATCCACCTTCACGTTGTTGATGAAGAACTTGATCATCATCGGCGATTAAGTATTTTTTGAAGATGCCTTGGGCAATTCTTTCTTCCTTCTCAATGACGACCGGCTCACTCCCCCAGTTGACGAGGCAAATGCCGATATTGCCGTCATTGCCTGGATTGCCATAATAGGAGGAGTCGATGATTCCTGTTCCGTTTGCCATGGCAAGTAAGTACTTCACCCCAAGACTGCTTCTTATGTATACTTCGAGAACCTCATCCTCCAGCATATAGGCTTTGACATCTGTCCAGAAGAGATGCTTGGCACTCGGCTCTATCGTTACCGTTTCATTGGAGAAGAAATCATATCCGGCAGAACCGGCATCTCCTCTGATTGGCAGTTGAATACTTGCGTCTTCATGCTTTCTGAATTCATTTCCTACTACTTCAAATCCTCTTGTTTTCATCATTCATTCTTTCCTCTCACTGTTCACTTCTTTTCAAGCATTTTGTCCATAAGGCTGGAAATAATCCTTGATACTTCTTCGTTAGAAAACGGTCATCTATCAAGATGAGCTTACCCCTGTCCTGTTCAGTGCGGATTAATCTTCCCCCGGCCTGCATGACCTTATTCATCCCTGGGTAGACATAGGCATAATCAAATCCATTTACACCGAGTGATTGGTAATAATCCTTGATCAGATTACGGTCCTCATTGACCTGGGGCATGCCTGTTCCAATGATAATGACCCCGCATAGCGCCTCTCCAATCAGGTCAATGCCCTCAGAGAAGACACCGCCCATCACAGCAAAACCTATGACTGATTTTTCACTCTCTTGCTCGAATGCGGCAAGAAATGCTGAACGCTCCTCCTCATTCATCCCTTGTGACTGAACATGCACCTTATGGGTTTCGCCTAAATCCTCTAAATAGGCCGTGACCATCAACAAATATTGATAGGACGGGAAGAAAACAAGATAATTATCCTTATTGGCAGCATGTGTCCGTATGACCGCTGCCACTGCCTCCGCCGTCCTTTCCCGCTCCCTGTATTTCGTCGATAGACCGAGAATCTGTACTTCCAGCTGATCAATTGAAAACGGAGATGGGACGGAGAGTGTATAATCCTCCTGACTCCCACCAAGTGCATCAATATAGTATTTGGCAGGTGTTAAGGTCGCTGAGAAAAAGATTTTTGCTGCAAACCCTTTTGACATGGAGGCCAGGTTGTTGGACGGGTCAAGGCAATAGATTTTAAGCCCCATGTCTCGCTGTTCAAAGAATAGCTTTGTCACATACGCCTCACTGTAGTACTTCGCAATTCGTAGAAAGCTTTGCACGCTGAAATAAACATCCAGCAAGAACGCCATGCTTTCCCCGCCCCTTGCCAGCTCCCCTTCCATGACTGGCACAAGCTGTTCAACCATTTGAATGAAGTCCTCAGGCTTGTCCTTATCCACTTGAATCCTTGCTTGCCCCATTGCTTTCTTCGCCTCAATGAAATATCGATTGACGGTTTTGGCTGCTTCCGAGAGTGGCGGGTTTATTGTTTTATAATGGCGCTGCATCTCAAGGAAATCCTTTTTCCATAGGGTTTTCGAGAACATCTCTCTACCCCGCTCGACAAGATTATGCGCCTCATCAATTAAGAGCACCGTTCCCTTACGCTCCTCCTCAAACAGCCTTTTCAAGGAAACCCCCGGGTCAAAGAGATAATTATAATCGCATATGAGCACATCCGATAAATACGCTAATTCAATGGAATACTCAAAGGGGCATACTCGGTGCTTACGGGAATACGCTTGAATGGTTTCTTTATCCATAATGTCTTCATGGGTAAGAATATCGAGAATGGCTTCATTAATCCGATCAAAATGACCTTCCTCATAAAGGCATTGCACTCGCCCATGTTCATCCACTGGTCCTTCACACATCTTTTCCTTCGCGGTTAAGGAGACGACCTTTACCTTCAAGCCATCCCTGACAAGGAGATTCATTGTACTTTCAGCGACCTTTTTCGTTGTTGTCTTGCCGGTCAAATAAATGACCTTCCTGACCTGTTCACCTGCTTCATGTCCCATTTGCTTGATGGAAGGGTAGAGAAAGGAGATGGTTTTACCGGTTCCAGTCGGTGCGAGCGCAAATAGATTCTTTCGTTCACTGATTGTTTTCCAGGCCGCCCCCATCAGCTTGCGCTGGCCTTCCCTGTAATCAGAAAAGGGGAATGGTACGGAATCTGCGGTGGATTGTTTCTCCTCCATCCGCTTTATTTGAAGCCTTGCAAATGGCAAATAGGCGAGAATGACTTCATGGACGTAGGATTCCAGCTCATCGACTGTCCAGCTTTGCAAATATGAAGCGGTCTTTTTCGTTTGTTTTTCCACATACAGCAATTCTACATTCATCTTTTGTAAATCATTCTGGACGGCATATATGTACGCATAGCATTTCGCCTGTGCCCAATGAACAGGATAGGCATTTTCGGCTAGCTCTCTAATATCCTGGGAGGTGGATTTAATCTCTTGAATCATCACTTCTCCCTCACGGCGGAGAAGACCGTCACATCGACCCTCAAGCACGAATCCGATGCCTTCCTGCACAATACGATGACGGAGGAAAACCTCCTTCTCATCCTCCGGTCCATACGCAGACTGAATTTCCTGGTGTATCTTCGTCCCTTCTGACATGGATGTCGCCACCCTGAAACGATTATCCAGATCCCCGCTCCGATAGACATACTCGACTAAATGGCGAATCGATATTCTGTACTCCTTCTCCATACCCTTTAACCACCCTTGTCCGTTCATATCCCTTCTATCTTACCATATATCGTACAGACGTTCTGATATAGACAACATCATTCTTGCTTAGATTTAAATGGTACGTTTAAGACCTTAAATGTCATTTTGATGTATATGAGCATATGGAGCCGAAACATTATTTGGAAATCGTTTTTTTAAGACATATCGGTAAGACTATTATCAAATGCGTTAAAGCAATTGTAGGCAAACCATTTATTGATGAAAAGAAGGTCATTTTAATGAACACCTCTGAAGAACATCTAAAAGAAACCATCCAAAAAGCGTTAGAAAAAATTGATTGGGAAGAAAAAGAAAAAGTGGAGTTAAAGCAAATCATTTTTCACAATCTTCGTTCCAGTGTGGGTTCCTCTTATTTGACAGCAACCTTTCTATACGAAAACCCGAGAACCGTTAAAACATACGATATTCAAGTAGTTAAGAATGATGGAAGAGAATACCCTGATTACTTCGCCTATAGCCAAATAACGAACACAAAGAGCGGTAAACAAGTCTCTCATACACAAAACACAACACGAGTAGCTGATAAACTATTGTATATAATCTGTACCCAATTAGAGAAGGAAACCGGAGTAACGGTCACTCCTGATTTCAAGGAAATTAAACGTTTTATCAGAGAATTTGGCCAATATCATCAATGCATTCAATATTCTACTTCCTATTTGACTAAGCTAGCCTCCCGTATTCGTATATATGAGGTAAACAAAAAGCAAAGAGAAGACTTTGATATCAAATCCTTTATCAATTCGCTAATCAAAAGGTAAGCATGTGTACTGCCCGCCCTAATGGAACTAAAGGCATCCATTCCATATGGATGTCTTCTTATGTTCAGCCACAGAAAAGGTACTGCTTTTTGTGCGACAAAAAGATTGCATAGGCCATTTAGGATACGTAGTTGACTACTAAGCTGGTTGGAAAGGATGAAGCAGCCCAAAAAAAGAGAGCATGATTCTGCTCCCCCTTTTCATCATCTATTAGTGATCTTTCGAGATATCCTCGAGGGCCTCACCAGCATCATCGCTGGACCCATATGTAACGGCCAGGTCGCCAAGTGAGACAATCCCGACAAGTTTGCCGTTCTCAAGCACAGGCAGTCTCCTAATCTGATGCTGTGCCATCAAGGAAGCGGCCTCCTCATCTGTTGTATCCGGATTGGCTGTGACAACATCAGCATGCATGACATCGGTTACCTTCGTTGATCCAGGATGTTTCTCGGCTATCCCATCCACCACAAGGTCGCGGTCTGTAATTACACCAAGCAAGGTCCCATTGTCACATACAGGGATAATGCCGACATTATCCTCTTTCATTTTCACGGCGACTTCATATACATTATCAAGCGGTGTAACATAGTCTACATTTGTGGTCATAATATCGCGTAAATAAGGCATTTACTATCATCCCATCCTTTTATTGTAATGTGTCTCTATTATTCCCCTATTAGGTTCAAATGACACATCAAGAATGGAAACCTTATTATTGATTGATGCTTTCTGCCTGACTTTTCAAGATGTTCACTTCTTCATTGATGCTTTCCATCTTCTTATCAAGCTCAGCAATCATATCAGCTGATTGCTTGATGTCATGCAGAATATGTCCTGGTACCTCTCCATCAAACTTATAGTATATTTTATGCTCTAAGCTTGCCCAGAAATCCATTGCGACAGTTCGAATCTGGATCTCAACCTTCATCCATCTCTTATGGTTAGAAAAGAAGACTGGGATTTCCGTGATGATATGCAGGCTTCGATACCCATTAGGCTTTGGATTTTGGATATAGTCCTTTACCTCAAGAATTCGTATATCATCCTGCTGCTTCAGAGCGTCCACGATTGCATAGATATCCTTGGTAAAGGAGCAGGTAATTCTAATTCCTGCTATATCTCGAATATTTGCTTCCACATTCTCCTGAGTGATTACTAGTCCTTTATGATTCATCTTCCTGATGATGCTATCAGGACTTTTCATGCGAGATTTGATATGCTCAATCGGATTGTAGTGGTGAATCATTTCAAATTCTTCATTTAAGATTGTCAGCTTTGTGTTCATCTCATTTAAGGCAAATCGATAGCCGATGAGAAAATTCTTCCACTCTTTCATTTCTTCCTTGCTAAATCTGTTCATGTCAGGTGAACCCTCATTTCGAAATAGTTACGCTATTATATACGAAAATGAGGATAAAATCGTTTCACATTTTTTCAAAATAATATATATGAGCAAAAAGTTATCCTATGTAACTTTTTTCAATTATGATAATGTATTGTAACTCATTTAAATGGATAAGGAGAACATCATGAGAAAATTATTATTATTCATTTCATCACTTGCCATCATCCTTGTATTAGCTGCATGCAATAGTACTAGTGAAAGCAGTGAAAAAGACAAAAATGAACCACCAAAGCAGATAGACCTTGAAGGAGATTGGGTACAGATTAATTCAAATTCCGAAGACTCCTGGCAGGAAGCTGTGATAAAGGGTGATACAATAGAAATCAATTGGATCAATAATGATGGTGATACAAAATCACTCTACTGGGCAGGTACCTTCATCAAGCCAACTGAAGGAACAAAAAGCTATTCATGGATTTCAGATAATGATACCTCAAAAACTGACAGTGCGCTCTTAGCATCATCTGCAGAAACGAAAGAATTCACCTATGAAGATGGAATCTTAAGCTATGAAGCCGCTGCATTAGGGACGACAACGGTCATTAAACTTGAGAAGAAATCAGAATAAGATAACCGGGGAGCAAACCCGGTTATTTTTATGTAATGATAAACTTGCCCTTAAGATTCTATCTATTGATCTTTCTTTACAGATTCCTCATCCGCCTTCTTCTGCGCTTGCCAGGTGTTTATCAATCCCGGAACCCCAGCCCTATCATGCCTGCTATGAAACTCCACATTACGTAACGCCAATCACCTGTATACAATAATATCCCCATAAAAATCAACAGCTGACCGATAAAAGCGAATCAGACAGCTGCCCAGGCAAATTTCAAGTTTTCTTTCATCCATCTTCCTCCCTAGCAGACTATTTTACGTCAATCACAAACGCATACACCGCATCCCCTTCATCCCAGTTAGCAGATACACCATATATGTAGGTCCCTTTTTCCTTTGGCAGAACGAACTCATTTCCTTTTACCATCACATCTACCTCTTTCTCATCATCAATCCATCTGGTGAGACTGAAGGAATCTTCTATTGGCTCCCGGTCGAATTCAATTGTCAAGATAGATTCAGGTGAGGCATCTGCTGGTTCTGTGCCATAATAGGCAATCAATTCAGGCGGGGTGGCGAAGGTGTCCTCACAAACTCCTTTCAGCTCTGAACTCCAGCAATAGGTTCCCCGTACAACCTCTACCCTCTCCTCACTAATCATAATGATTGGCTCAGGCGGCATGGACGTGTATTCCTTCCAAACCCAATAGCCGCCCATGATCATCAGGATAACCAACGCAAATGTTATGATGTATCCCTTCATCCTCTCCCCCCTTTTTTGCTTAGTATCCAAAAAAAGAGACCCGAATCAAGTCAGGTCTCTTGTTGTCCAATATGAAAGCTATTCCGGCTTAATCGATCCGTCTCGGATTATTAATCGCTTGAAGCATTTTAGTTCCTTCCGTCATATCACTGCTGCATAAAGGACAGGAAGGGGTTTCTGTACTTTTGAAATTGTCTCGAACCCAGGCATTGCAATCATCAGATGTACACTCCCACACTTTTGTTTCCTCAGGGATTACTTCCTCAACATTTTTTCGATTGTACATTACCGGCACACCTTTCGTATTAAGTCATTATATGTAACAAAAGGCTATCCGCTTTCAGTGGATAGCCTTTATAAACAATTCTTAAAGTTTAATTACGTTTTCAGCTTGAGGACCGCGTGCGCCTTCAGTTACGTCGAATTGTACGCTTTGTCCTTCTTCTAAAGTTTTGAAGCCTTCGCCTTGGATAGCGGAGAAGTGTACGAATACATCGTTTTCGCCTTCAACTTCGATGAATCCGAAACCTTTTTCTGCATTAAACCATTTTACTTTACCGTTTTTCATTTTGTTACCTCCAAAAATGTGTTAATAAACAAAATTCACCTATCATAAAATGTACCGCTCTGTAAAAAGGATAACACTTTATAATAAGTGAAACATTCAATTTACGGGTAATTTTATATAGATAAATAATATAGACTATTTTAACAATCATCCAGCGAAATGTCAATATCTTCGGTATCCACTATTATTAATACGCCAATATCATCCATCTTATTCATGGTTATTTAAGATTTCATTCTTGCACTCATTCAGCTGTCTGAAATACTCAATTCTTTCTTCACGACTAAAGCCTGCATTAAGACCGCTTGTAGAGGGAGCAACAAAAACCCGGCACCCTTCCCATTTTTCCGTTGTATAGAAGAAGCCCTCCTGCAATCCTGGAACGACCTTCTCCTTATGGATTTGAAATGCATGCCTGAAGGCTGTGATTCCGACAAAGCAAAGTATCTTTGGCCGGTACTCAATGATAGTGTCCTGCAGCCTCCCAGCCCCTTCCTCCATATCCTTCTTCGTAAGCTTTGAGGCCGTTCTCGTCGGTCTTGCCACGATATCCGTTATCCCATATCCATAATCCAATAACTTTGGTGTTTCCTCCGGCCGAAACTGATAGGGGGTCAAACCGCCTAAATGGAGCGCCTTCCAGAACAAATTGCCTGGATTAGCGAAGTAATGACCGGCTAGTGCGGAAACTCGCCCTGGATTAATACCGCAAAACAAAATATCTAAATCATGCCTAATATAGACCGGCAGTCTTAAGTGTTCAAAGTCTTCCATTCATTGATCCCTTCCTTCTATCGTTGAAGCTACTTTACCATATTTACAAATCCATATCCTGCCCTTCACACTTTTAAACACACAAAAGGGCAGCCTGCTTTCACAGATTGCCCTCTTTTCGGTTCAAATGACAAATATCAGCTGTTACCTTGGTAAACATCAGCCTTAAGCATCGTCTTACCTCGGTACTTTCGTATTCTTACCTTCCCAGATAGTCCCACCAGTCGAAGCCAAGGGTAACAGATACAATGGCAAGACGGAATTTGAATCATGAATGCTCAGTCTATATAACTCATTATTTTACATAAAAAGATGCCCTATCAACATGGATAGGGCATCTTCCATCATCATTATTTCATGCAGCAACGCTTGTACTTTTTGCCGGATCCGCATGGACATGGCGCATTACGAGGAATTTTATTGTTCGTTACAGGCTCTTTCTTTTCACTCACTTCTTGAGCAGGCGCCAATTCTAATGGCGTGAACCCTTTCAAGATCCAGAGACGTGTATTGTTTACGACCTTGGCAATATGCTCAACAATCGCGTTGACATCTTTCTCGTTCTGAAGCTCAATATTCTCGCCAAACCATTTAACTACTTCTTGTAAGCCATGGCCAAATTGGACTTTATAGAGGAATTGCTCGATTAATTCATTCGCTTGAGCTGCCTCTAAAGAATACGTATCTTGCAGGAACTGACTGAATGCAGCCATTTCAGCTGTTTTCTCAAAGCTTTCATAGCGATTAAGATTCATCATGCTTTCCGCTGGGATTGGATAATAGTTCAATTCCTCTCTCGTCTTAAGGACTTGCTTGAAGCTATCAAGCTCGCGAATTGTTTGGTGAATCAAGTAGCCGTCCTTCGCATAGAAAATGCCGTAATAATCAGCTAAGTAGCTGATATAGTTTGTAAGCCATGCTTCTTCAACCTCTTCTTCGAGGTAAGCCTCCACCATTTTTTTGACCGTTTCTAAGTCTGCAAAACCGTAATAACGCACGATCCCAAAGAGAATATTAGAAACCTTTTGGTTACGGTTCACATCAGCCATGATTTCTTTTGGATCAAGACTGAAGAACTGCTTCATCACTTGTGAAGGCATTACGACAATCGGCTGGTCATCCTGCTCTGCCGGATGGATATAGCCGATGCTGGATAAGTAGAACACATCCTCAAGGGCGATTTGGTCAAGCGGCATCACTCCGCTCTTAGTCATAAGGGCAACAATAGATGTATATTGCTGCAAGTCCATCATCTTTGTTCTTTCAGGCACGGATGCAGGAATATGCTCCACCAATGCCTGAACGAGCTCCTTCTTCCTTAATGAACTCATATTTTTCAAGTTTAGGTTACGTCGAATATTTTTAAGAGCATCCATCTTCAAGGCATCTAGCAATGTCTCTAATTGGTACTCATCAACATGTGTAGCTGTTGTCATTCCATTTCCTCCATCATATCGTAAAACTTATTTTAAAATAGCACTCCGTCAAAGAACTTGATTTTACTACAAAATCCACAAAAAATAAACTGTTCCTCAATTGTGAATATTTATAATCATCACTCCAACAAAAAAAGGAAGCGATTCACCCACTAGCAAACCACTTCCCTTCACTATCACTGTTTAATTGTAACATTGACTGTCTTAATACCCCAAGCTTCTGCCTCTGCCTGACTTGGAATGAAGACATCAATTTTATTCCCTTTAATGGCTCCGCCGATATCCGCTGCTATCGCAGTACCATAGCCCTCTACATACACTTCTGTACCAAGCGGAATGACGGAAGGGTCGACTGCAATGACTTTGGCATCTGGGTTAGCTTTTAAATCAATCCCTGTATAGGTTACGCCGCTTCCCCCTTCACAGTCTGCCGTATAGGCTGTTGCTGTCATGGTAATCACGGTTTCTTCAGCAGCTTCTTCTATCTCAGGTTTCACGGTATCCTCTGTATTTTCAGGTGCTGACTCTTCTCTGCTCTCATCTACAGAGGCTATGACTGGTTCTTCCTCTGTGAGCGTTGCTTCTTCGACAACAGGTTCTTTTTTCTCTGGCTCAGCTTCTTCGGCTGCTGTCGTATCTATTACGCTATCATCCTTATCCTCTCTTGGAGATACAGCTTCCTCTTTTCTTTCTGTTTCTTCAGCGGAAGCAACAACTGTCTCCTTGGTTTTTACAGCCTGTATCTCGCTTGCGATTTCCTCATATAGCATAGCGGCATGGAAGGAGTCCTCCTTCTCTTTATCTGCAAGCTCAACAATTCCTTCGTTTATGAAATGTTCGATTGCATATGGATCAGCAGCTTCTATTTCCTCATCATCCATCTCCGCAACGATTTTCATCGAAGACAGCTGAATAAATTCTGGTGATAGATTGGATAAATCTTTATCTATATTAATCATATTGGATTCTTCTGCATGAAGCTCTTCTGTCATAAGCTCCTCTTGGTCAGCCGCATAAAAGCCCTCTGCGGAGCCAATGATGGAAGCACATGCTAAAAACGCCATACAAATTTTCTTCAAAACAAAATCCTCCTGTCATTTGCCGTTTTGACGGGCAAGACCTATCCTATCAGCGGGGATGGTTTTTTGTTAAGGTCAAGAATGTAATAAGAGCATGACATTGATTGCAACAGGATTACAATAATGTAACAAATTGACAGAAAAGTCCTTCTGTAAACGCTCCATCACCCGCCAGTCTTGAGGCTGGATTTGGTCCCTTTTTCGTCTTCATCATGGTTTTTATCCATAAATTACCGGACAATGGGGCTCATTTTTCATTTTCAGCATCTTCTTTATCCCCGTCCCTTTCAAAAAAGGGGATGATAATGATATAATTTGCTAGATAACAGTTAACGGAGGAATTTTATTACATGATAACAGTTAGTAATGTTGGTCTGCGTTTTGGCGACCGAAAATTATTCGAAGACGTAAATATTAAATTTACGCCTGGAAATTGCTATGGTTTAATCGGTGCAAACGGTGCAGGTAAATCCACATTCTTAAAAATATTGTCTGGTGATCTTGAGCCGCAGCAAGGGAATGTCTCCTTAGGGCCTGGTGAAAGACTTGCCGTTTTGAAACAAAACCACTTTGAATATGAGGACACAGAGGTCATCCAGGTTGTCATCATGGGTCACGCTCGTCTCTTTGAAGTAATGCAGGAGAAGGATGCCATCTATATGAAGGCTGATTTTACAGATGAGGACGGCATGAGAGCTGCTGAGCTTGAGGGTGAATTCGCTGAGCTTAACGGCTGGGAAGCAGAGCCTGAGGCTGCAATTCTCTTAAAAGGTCTTGGCATTCCGGAAGAATTGCATAACAAGAAAATGTCTGAGCTTGACGGCGGCGAGAAGGTTAAAGTTCTCCTTGCTCAAGCCCTATTCGGCCAGCCTGATGTTCTTCTTCTCGATGAGCCGACGAACCACTTGGACATTAAAGCCATCCAATGGCTGGAAGAGTTCCTCATTAACTTTGAAAACACAGTCATCGTTGTATCCCATGACCGTCACTTCTTAAATAAAGTATGTACTCATATCGCTGACCTAGACTTCGGCAAGATTCAGCTTTATGTCGGGAACTATGACTTCTGGTATGAATCCAGCCAATTAGCGCAAAAGCTAACGGCTGAATCCAACAAAAAGAAAGAAGAAAAAATCAAGGAATTGCAAGCCTTCGTTGCCCGCTTCAGTGCGAATGCATCGAAATCAAAGCAAGCGACATCCCGTAAGAAATTGCTTGAGAAAATTACGCTTGACGATATCAAGCCATCATCAAGACGTTATCCATACGTCCACTTCACGCCAGATCGTGAAATCGGCAATGATTTATTACGTGTTGAAGGCTTATCCAAAACCATCGACGGCGAAAAGGTATTAAACAACATCAGCTTTACCATGAATAAAGATGACAAAATCGCCTTGCTCGGAGCGAATGATAATGCGAAATCCACTCTCTTCAAAATCTTGATGGGTGAAATGGAAGCAGATGAAGGCACATTCAAATGGGGAATCACAACTTCTCAATCTTATTTCCCGAAAGATAACTCTGAGTTCTTCGAGAACAACGACCTCACATTGGTTGAATGGCTGCGTCAATTCTCTCCGCAGGATGAAAGCGAATCCTTCTTGCGTGGATTCTTGGGCAGAATGCTCTTCTCTGGCGAAGAAGTAATGAAGAAAGCATCCGTCCTATCCGGGGGAGAAAAAGTCCGCTGCATGCTCTCTAAAATGATGCTTAGCGGCGCTAATGTTCTCTTGCTTGACGAACCTACCAACCACTTGGATTTGGAATCCATCACAGCAGTCAATAACGGACTAATCAACTTCAAGGGATCCATGATTTTCACATCCCATGACCATCAGTTCATTCAAACGATTGCGAACCGTATTATCGAAATCACGCCAGATGGCTTGATTGATAAACAAATGACTTATGATGAGTATTTGGAAACAGTGAAAAAATAATCCGATTAAAGGAAATAAAGCTGGGACATAAATATTTCAGCCAATGATAAACCCGAATGATTAAACGATAAAGGAATGAATTCTATCGTCTAATTATTCGGGTCTTTATGTTTTCCATACATAAGTTGTTTGTGGACTTCTATTATTCGTGACTAGTAGAATGAAGCGAAATGCACTCGACTCCTGCGGGAAGTAGAGGAAAGGTTGAGCCCCAACAGGTGTAAGCGCCGAGGGGGCTCAAGCTTCATCCCCGCGGAAAGCGGGTGCCTTTTTTGTATTTCCAGATGCTATTGAATAGGAAGAATAAGATACCATCATTCGCTTTTGAGAATCATTTATTTAGTTTTGTCCCCACCTCGTTTTAATTTCTGGAAACCTTTTGTCCCAGCCTCATTTTTATTTTCATTAGAAGGATATTCTGTTTATTCCCTTACAGTGTTAGAATGAATATAAGGTAAAAACTGGAGGAGTGGATATTTGAAAAAGATATTTGCTGGTCGCTATGTGACAGATGCCAAAACGGATTTTGTCCTCTTAATCATTGGGATGCGAGTTAACAATCTTCTTGCTTTTCGCAAATGGATTCCTGTTGCCAAAGCGATGGGTCCAATGATTAAGGAACTATATCAAAACCCTGAACTTGGATTTATCCACACGGAGGTTTCATTAAGCTGGAGGGGAGTCACCCTCATCCAGTATTGGAGAAGCTTCGAGGACCTTGAAGCCTATGCACATGGAAGGATTCACATGAGGGCTTGGACAAGATTTAACAAGAAAACAAAAGGGAATGATGCGGTCGGTATCTTTCATGAAACCTATCGGATTGAAAAAGGATCTACCGAGGGTATTTACGTAAACATGCCAAAAACCGGCCTTGCCCATGTTACCACCCATGAACCAGTGACGAAAGAAATGAACACCTCCCGTATGCGTTTGATGAAATAAGCAAAAAGGGAATCCCAAAATACATAGGACTCCCTTTCATTCATTTCTTAATATTGGGCACCTTCTCAAAAAACTCCCGGTAATCATCCACATAGTAATCCGCCTCAGCAGAATGATTCTGAAACAGGCACGTTTGAATACCCAGCATCTTGGCGGGAATGATATCAAGCTCCCGGTCCCCGACTGCCAGGTCAAGCCCATATTTCTCATGCAAATATCGATAGCTCGCCGGGTCAGGCTTCCTCGGATACCCATCATCAATGGCGACAATCTCCGTAAAATAACGGCTTAGACCATTTGCCTCTAGAATAGCTCTTGCAAGCGCCCGCTCCTTATGAGTCATAATCACATTCACATCAGCCGCTGCAAGTACCTCGCAGAGACCCGGAAAAGGCTTAAAGTCTTCGGGTTCAAGTTCACGCTCCAGCTGTTTCACTCGCTTGATTTCCTCATCCGATAAACCAAGCTCCTTGAAGGCATGGCCAAAGGAGACCTTCAAGAGGGCAAAGATTTCTTCATCAGAAAGGCCGCACTGAACGGCCTCCTTGACCATTTTTGTATAGGCCGGATACGTATCCATCAAAGTACCATCAAAATCCCATAATATGTTCATGCGGTTTCTCCTATTTCTTGACCGTCGTCCACCCGTCGGCCTGCGTCACTTTTCCTTCTTTCATTAATCGGCCTAAAGCACGCTTAAATGCCGCCTTGCTCATGCCAAATCGCTTCTGAATATCCTCTGGGTCAGATTTATCCCAATAAGGCATGCTGCCTCCACGGCTCTCAAGATACGTAAGAATTCCCTCTGCATCTTCATCTAAACGTTCATGTGTTCGAGGAAGAAGGGAACCATTTAAGCTGCCGTCCTCCTTCACGCCGATTACACGGCCTTTCACAAGCTCGCCAAGACGAGGCTCGACAGAACGCTCGCTTTCATGAATGAAGCAGCGATAGCCCTCTGTTGTCAGGATGAATGTCCCAACCCTAAGGAGACGATAGGCACGCCCTTCAAATTCCTTGTTCATGAGAGATTCTGGAGCTGGTTTGCTTAACTCCTGGACCACTGTTTCTGTCGCAAGACGGCCGAACATACGGCCGCGGCTGTCGACCATCAGCGTGACATACAGCTGATCGCCCACCTCCGGCCAAATTCGTTTAATCCGAGGAAGGTCATCGGAGGAAATCAATAAGTCCTTTTGAAGACCGATATCTAAGAATACCCCATGACTCGGGTGGACATCTACGACAGGTGCCCAGCCATATTCCCCTTCCATGATAGACGGGAGATTCATCGAAGCAGTCAAACGGCCATCCTTATCATTGAATAAG
The DNA here is from genome assembly GCF_001183965.1 of Bacillus sp. FJAT-27916. Classification (GTDB taxonomy): domain Bacteria; phylum Bacillota; class Bacilli; order Bacillales; family Pradoshiaceae; genus Pradoshia. The sequence goes on along the minus strand of NZ_LFZV01000001.1, from coordinate 1,786,766 downwards.
AATACTTCAATTTGCTGGCCAATTTCGATTTCTCCGACAATCTCATTTGTATGGAGCAAGACATCCTCTTCCCCATTTGAAAGGAAATAACCAAATGTCACTTCCCTTTCTACTGTTAATATTGCTTTCATTCCTGGTTGTAATTGATTCATTAACCTTCACCGCTTCCTTAAATTCAAAAATCGTTTATTTCATTATTATTCCCTATTCTCCGGTCAAATAAGGACTCATAGGATCATGTTTTTTTCGGTTTGCTTGGACAAGCTTATCACTTCTAACCGCATAGCAATACGGACAGCCGAATGGACAAGTGTCATAGCTTCCCATATCAATTGACTCTGCGCAGCCGCATTCTGCCCGCTGGTATTTATCCTTTTTAACCGGCAATGAATGATTCAGTACCTTTTCAATATAAGCTTGATCGATACAAGCCCCATGCATAATCCCATACTTCTCCAGATTTACCTGCTCCGAGCAGGTCGTAATGGACATTCCATTCTCTTGTGCAATGCTGGATAAGCCCTTCACTAAATCGGTCAGTTTCTCTGTTTGATCTGGATAAAGCCAATCAAAGAGCACATACCCCTTCTCTGTTTCCAAACGGGCTAGTCTTCCTTTTGTTTTGGCGTAAAAATCCATAAAACTGATTACGACCCTGCTTGTCTGTCCATTCAGTTCTTTGGCGATATGGGAAAACCGTTCCAAATGATAGCAGGCATCCGTTTGATTACTAAGGATGATTGGGTCATATCTCCACACCATATGCTCAGGGCCAAGCACATCAGCCAGGCGCCTAAAGGTGTCGATCCGATAAGATAAGCTTGGGACTCCCGGCTCTAACGCATCCGGATAGTCATTTAAGGTATAATGCATAATAGACTTATACCCTTTATCCAAGAGCTCAGGCAGATAACGAAGAATGGGCCTCGGATTCTTTGACCAGAATACGATTGCATCCACATGATCTGCAGCCAAGGAAACCTTCTTTATCTGCTTTCGATTATACGGATTGACCTTCATGAAGGAACCTGCCCTGATTCGATTTATGAACCACTCAGCATAAAACGCCGGAATATCAGTACGCCTGCTTGCGCTAATGATCATCTTATTTCTCCCCTTGTCTTTATCTTAAACGGAAATATCTCTTTTGACAAAGAACCACCATGCCACACCGTAAAAGAAACAAAAATGAAGCCCTAATATGACTATGGAAAACAAGAAGCTCATCTCATCATAAACAGGTCTGTTCCCGAAGAAATATTGATCAAGCTTCGTATTCTCAAACAATAGAATCATTCCAGCCTTCCATTCAAGAAGACGAAACACCTCAGTCACCAATTTTCCGCCAAGTAAGGCAGCCATGCCAACTCCGATGGAAAAGGCCCCATTCTTAAAGACTGCCGATACCATATACGTAAATGTCACGATCAGCATCGATTCCGTAAAGGCTATCACGTATTTGAGCATAATCCCTTTGAACAGATAACCGCTTACCGAGAATCCTTCAAACCCAAACAAAAGGCCGCCAATAACCGCCGATACGGCAAATGCGAGAATAAAGAGATAGAACAGATAGAGGATGACTGTGAGCCATTTCGAGAGCAATAGAGCCGAGCGCGAAATAGGCCGTATCACAATCAGCTTGATGGTTCCATATTGAAACTCATTTGAGAGAATGGTGCCCGCAGCTCCAATCCCCATAAAGGCAATAATGATCAGTATGTTTGCTGTAATAGACATGTAGTTTAACATATTTCCATTGTTAGCTCGCACTATATCTGAAAAAAATAAAGCAAGAATACACATCACGACCGGCATAATCAGAAAAGAAAGCTGAACAAACCGGTTCCTCGCCATCCGATAATGCTCATTGATTAGCATCGATATCATGATGGTTTCCTCCCTTCACTAACGGATTGGAGAAACACTTGTTCAAGTCCTTGATTTTCAAATGCTAAATGAAAGACATCTATCCCCTCTTGAACGAGCAGCGCATTGACAGCGGGGACTTGGCTCTTATCGACTGCAAGCCGAATCCAGCCATTGTCATTAGAGATAACGGCATAGCGCTCACTCAATAGCATTGCTGCCTTGTCCGGCTCACTCGTCTCAATTACGAGCACCTCTTCTTGTACTGTTTCTCTTATATCCACTATTCGTCCATCCTTCATAATAGCAATTCGGTCACAAAGCATTTCCACTTCCGATAGCAAATGTGTAGAAAGAAAGATGGCTGTTCCCTCTTCACGGGCAAGGCGCAGCAAATGCTGGCGCAAGTCATGCATACCGGTCGGGTCAAGCCCATTAGTCGGCTCATCTAATATAAGCAATCTTGGTTTATGTAGAATAGCTTGTCCGATTCCAAGCCGCTGCTTCATGCCTAGCGAGTATGAAGCAACCTTATCGTGAATGCTGTCTTCGAGCTGAATAAGCTCCACTACCTCTTGAATGCGTTCCTTCGTGATTCCGGTATATAGGTTGGCTACGAGCCGGAGATTCTGCCAGCCTGTCAACTCTAGATAGAAGGCAGGGTTCTCAATGACCGCACCAATTTCCCTAATCGCTGATAGATAGGATTTCTGGATATCAGAGCCCAACACTCGGATGGCTCCTCCCGAATGCTTCATCAACCCGCAAATCATCCGAATTAAGGTGGTCTTTCCGGCACCGTTCGGACCTAATAGCCCAAATATTTCCCCTTCCCGAACATCTAAGTTGATGTTTTCAAGAATGGTCCGGCTGCCGATTTTTTTGTCAACCCCGTTTATTTCAAGCACGGATTGTGCCATGTTCATTCCTCCTTCTTCAACAACCCATTTTACACTATTTGTTTCATGGATAATACGAATTTTTCTCAAAACCAAGTATCTGTCTAATCAGCACCAATAAAAAAAAAGGAACGTTAAACGTTCCTTCATTAAGGTCCTCATGATAGGACAAATGCCCTTTCCTCTTTACTCATCAAATGGAGTCTATGCATGGCCCTTGTCATGGTTACATACAGCAATTTTAGATCAGTTTCATTTTGTTCATGATATCTTTCATCATGACTAAAGGCGATTACACAGTCAAATTCCAGTCCTTTGGCCAGATAGGAGGGAAGGATGATAAGCTTTCCCTTTGGAATGGACATTTTTTCTTCCAAAAGGCTTACAGCAAAGTTTCTCTTTCGGAGAATTTGATAGGCTAACTTGGCATCCTTTGCTGTTTTGGTAATGATGGCAAAGGTGTGAAAGCCTTCCTCCCTCCATTTTACCGTTTGTGCTTTTACAGCCTCAGCCCACTGTTCTCCCTTTTCAAAGGAAAAGTATTGTGGTGCTTCTCCATGCCGCACGATCGGCTCAACGATAGGAAAATCATAGGGGAGCTTTTCGAGCAGCCTATTCGCCTCATTCATAATCTCAATCGTTGTCCTGTAGCTTTTCTTCAGCTCCTTATAGCTTGCCCGCGGGAAGATCTTCTCGGCTACTTCCTGCCAGCTCGTAATCGAACGATAAGAATGAATCCCTTGCGCGAGATCACCTACTAAGGTGAACATATCCGTTTCAAGAGCAGTCTTTAAAGCAGAGATCTGCAGGAAGCTATAATCCTGAGCCTCATCAATAACAACATTCTTTGCCTTCTGTCCAGGCTGAATGCCATAAAGCTTTGCATGGAGGTAGAGAAGCGGTCCAACGTCTTCTGCCTCATATTTCTTTTTGGCAAAAATCTTTTGGCTGTAGGTGCATAAGTCAGCTGCATCCGTTTCTGACAGCATCCCTTGGGCGTAATCACAAAGTCTTTCGGGTGAAGTGAATAATTGCTTGTAGTGTGTAAAGGTATCATGCTTCTTAATGGATTTCATATAACGGGTTGCAGCCGTTCTCATCTCCGCTTTTATATGGTTCAGGCGGAGATCCTTTCGCTTAAGCACCTCTGAAATATAGGCTTTCCTCTTCTCCTCGGCTCCTTTGAAATTTAACCCCTTCTCCATCTTCGCATCATAATGGGCGATGATTTTCTTCAGCATCACGTCCTTATGACTCTTCACCTGCTGCTGCAGGACCCTCTTAATCTTATCTAATCGTTTATAAAGCGGGAGATACGTATATTCCTGTGTCAGCAAATGGTTTAGTTGACTAGCCTGATAAAGCTTGAATGAATCAACCTTGAAATCTTCATGGAAATACAGACCGCTTTTGATTTCCTCAAAATAATGATCTAATATCCGCTGAAAGAGCTCGCTCCCCTTCAGACCGGCAAGCCTTGCTGCCGCACTTTCCCCGCCTAAGACCTCGATCAATTTACGGTCTTCAACGAGAGGGATTTTCTTGCCGATAGCCTCCTCGACATATTGGGCATAGGTCGCCTGCCTCACGCGCTCAGCTCCAAGCTCCGGCAAGGCTTCTTGGATATAATCCATAAATAGGGCAGTTGGGGTCAAGATTAATAAATCTGCCGGATTGAACTGATCTTTATAATGGTAAAGGAAGTAGGATATACGGTGAAGGGCGATCGTTGTTTTTCCGCTTCCTGCTGCTCCTTGGACGATGACCGGTTTATTAAGATCCGCACGGATAATTTCATTTTGCTCCTCCTGGATAGTTGCGACAATCTCCGTAAGCCTGCTCACCGAACTCTTAGCCAATGTTTCCTGCAGCAATTCATCAACCGTCGTCAAATCAATATCGCGCAGGTCTGTGAGCTCGCCGTCTTCAATCATCAGCTGTCGCTTCAGTGTAATCTCACCATCATACGCTTCACCCTCTGAAGTATACGATACATGTCCAAGTCTGCCGTCATAGTACAAATTGGCAATCGGTGAACGCCAGTCAATAATGAGCTGTTCTTGATTATCCCGCTGAAACAAGGAAGTCTTGCCGATATATAATCGTTCCGATACTCCAGAATCAGCGGGCGTGAAATCAACGCGGGCAAAATACGGCTTAGGCAAAGCTCGCTTCAAGCTTTCCCACTCATCATTCGACATTTGATAAAAAGCGGCGGTCGTTAACAGCTGTCCATATTCCGTGTTTTCTTCCCAATCTGTATCCTCAAAGGTTTCCTTCATTTTTTGCAAGAACTGCTCCTTGCTTGTTCTGGCCGTATCAATCACAACTCTCATGTATTGTTTGATAAATTCCAGTCTTTCCTTTTCAAGCTGAAAGGCTGACTCTTCCACAGTAAATCCCCCTTTTTGACCTCCTGATGCGAATAAAGTTCCCTCATCCATCCGATACTGTTTGCTGGAGGTGGAAAAATGAATCGAACACAAATAGAAGCCATATTCATTGAAAATGGCCTATCGTCCCTTTATAAAGCATATGAGTATCCATTATATCTCCACGGACTCATAGATCACAACGAATTTACCCAACAACTAGACTCATTCCTATCCTGGTATGATTTCCCCGATTCCCATTTGCCATTCGATACCTTCCTCTATCATTACCGAATATTCAGTCATATGCTGAAGCAAAAGGAATGGGCCGATTTCGTTGGCTTCTGAGCCATAAATAAAAGCCAGACATCCTTCTTCTAGATGGAGAAGGAATGTCCGGCAGGCGAATCAAATGAGATATGGACCATAAAGTCCCGTCATCATGACGATATTCAACCCGATATAATAGGAAATACCCGCATACAGTCCCATATCCTTATTGGTTACCAATTTATAAATTCCATAGGAAACGGCACTGATGACTAACGGCCAAATCACCATACTATTCGGGAATGTCAAATAGTCAGGTGCCATCGAGAATAAGCTGTCCGACAATACACTGTTAAAAACATATAAGACGGTTCCAACATAGAGAAGGATGCCCACCGGCTCTATCCAGCCTTTATGATTTTCAAATTCTTCCTTACGTAAAAACATCATAATTGTGTAGAAAATCAATGAAGGAATAACCCATATCATCCCAAAGAAAAGCATGATAAGGCTGCTGAAAACACCACTGATGAAGTCATATAGGGCCATACGGTAATCCTCTTTCGTCTTCACCATGGAAGATTCGACATACCCATTCCCATTAAAGGTGCCATAGGTTTGATATTGCTTTCCGCCATAGGTTTGCCAAAGAATATGGTTTTCTCCCGCCCACATTGGGCTTAAGCTCGTATCGGATGAGGTGCTTCTTCTAAAACCTACCCACTCTCCGTCCTGCTTTGTGTTAGCGAAGTAGACATTATAGCCGGATTTTTTCCCCTCTCTTTGCCCTTCAGATACAAATAGCAGCTCCAGTTTTCCATCCAGATAACGCATATTGAAATAGCGCGGATTAGCTAATCGTGCACCATTGCTTCCATCTGTGAAAAGCATCCATTCATCCCCATTCACCTTAAAATCCTTCGGGTTAAAGGTAATGAGATTAGCGTTATTTGTTCGTTCTCCTTGCGACATCTTAAATGTTTCAATTAAGATGGATGCTTCCTGACCATTAGAATCATAGAGGATATTTTCTATAGTCGCGTTGTTTGATGAAGACCAAGCATACAGCTCGTTCAGTTCTTTCCCTTCCATTAAATAGAATTGAATATCAAGCGGAGTCGGGTTGGTTGCAACTAAAATACTTCCATCCCCATCAGCGGATTTAACATGACTGATTGGGTCCTTTACAGTCACTAATACACTACTTTTTTGTTTACCTGTTTCATAGAGATAAATCTCTTTTTCGTTCCAATAGAGAATGTTTTCATTCGTCGGATAAAAGGAGTGAACCTCCTCATCAATGAGGGTTGACTTCCCATTTTCATATAATTGCAATTTCTTGTCCTGTAAATAGAAGAAGCGCTGTCCATCTCCCCAAACCGGTGTGTCGACATCAATACTAACCGGAATCACGGTTTCTTTGATTGTCTTATAGTTCTGATCTGTTATCGTATACCTAACTTGATCATCACTCGGCAAGTACATATGAATCTCTTTATTCTTAGTAAAGCTGTATTGCTGCATCGGGTATTTAGAAGCCCCCTCTACCTTGGAGGCACGGCCCCACCCTTCATCTGGCAAGGTAACCGCTAAATTAACATTATAAAAGTAATACAAGCCAAAAAGAGCCAACAGAATGACTATTGGCAGCACCTTTGCCTTTTTATTCAACACTTTCCCCCCCTAATGACTATTGATTCTATTTCTCACTAGACCCCAACTGATTATAGCACAATTGTTAATAAATGTATGTAATTTTTAAAATATTCAAATCATTACAAAAGACTATTCACAAAAGGGTTTTTGTGTTAACTTATAATCAATATTAGTTAACTTATTTATTGAGGAGGAAAAAAGTGCGCCGTTCAAAAACAAAAAATATGATGATAATCGCGATGTATGCGGCTATTCTCTCTATTTTGGCTCAGGTCACAATCCCGCTTCCGCTTATTCCCATCACTGGACAGACGTTAGCAGTCGGACTTATTGCTACCATCATTGGTTCCCGGTTTAGTACATATACCGTCCTCATCTATCTTGCACTAGGGACCATTGGAATTCCTGTCTTTTCAGGATTTACCAGCGGCCTTGGTGTTCTATTCGGACCGACGGGAGGTTATTTATTCGGCTTCATCCCCGCCGCTTTCCTGACTGGTTATTGGTTAGAGAAGAGAGGGTTCACGATTACTCAAGCCATCATAGCCAATTTAATTGGTATGATTGTCACATTGATCTTTGGGGCTCTTTGGCTGAAAACAGCCGCTTCATTATCCTGGAATGCGGCTTTACTAACGGGTATTACACCGTTTGTCCCAGTTGGCATTCTTAAAGCCATGATGGCTGCCTACTTAGGAATCTTAATTCGAAAAAGACTGTTTTCTACCAGACTTCTGCCAGCTGCCCAGTAAACATGCCGTGTACGGACCTATTACGAGAGAGAAAAAAAGGCAAAAATCGTGGAAATATGATAAAATGTCATTTTATCTCACCGTAAAGGAGGTTCTGAATTGAAAAAGAAAGTATTGGCAATTGTCACAAGCCACGGAACGATGAAAAAGGATACAGATAAAACCGGGTTATGGTTCAGTGAACTCGTGCATTTCTATGATGTCGTAAGAGTCGCTGGGTTCCCGATTGATATAGTGAGCATCAATGGAGGCAAGGTGCCGATTGACCCAAAAAGCCTGCTTCCGGTCATCATGGACCAAACATCAAAAACCTATCATCTCGACCCTTATTTCATCAGTAAGCTTGATCACTCATTGCCACTTGAAGAGATCAATGGACAGGATTATGATTGTGTCTTCTTTGCCGGAGGTCATGGTACCCTATGGGATTTCCCTGAATCAAAGAAAATCCAAGAAATTACGGCCGCAATCTATGAAAATGGCGGTCTCGTAACAGCTGTCTGCCATGGACCTGCAGCATTCCTTCGCACGCGCTTATCAGATGGCACCCACCTTCTTGAGAATGTCGAAGTGACCGGGTATTCAAATATAGAAGAAAAACTGATATTCCAAGGGGGAAAAATTCCTTTTTATCTTGAGGATGAACTGCGGTCTGTCGCAAAGTCCTATAAGAAATCAACGATTCCTTTCACCAGTCATGTGGTGGAGGACAAACGAATCATCACCGGACAAAATCCGCAAAGTGCGCGGGCAGTGGGCGAGAAAACCTTAAAAATCCTGCAAGCGCATGTATATCAATAAGAGTTCTGTCAAAGACCGTTCGATAAAAAAGCCGATTCACTCCTCCTGCTGCTTCGTCAGGAAGGTCTGAATCGGCTTTCTTTATATTGATTATAGGGGCAAAATATATAGGAAAATGGATAGAAAATGGAGAATGGAGGCAACAAGCACCATTAAATGCCATACAGCATGATGATACGGAAAACCTCTCCATACGTAGAAAATAGACCCTAATGTGTATAAAAGCCCCCCATAAATAAGCATCTGCAGCCCCATCGGCGGCACCGCTTGTGAAAGGGGCTCCCACGCTACCACAATCATCCATCCCATGACAATATAAATTAAGGTGGAAATGATCATTAATTTCCTTAAGAAAAACGCCTTAAAGATAATGCCCAAAACGGCTAATCCCCATACAAGAGCCAGCAGCGTATATCCCGTCTTGCCGCCTATGGCAATTACCGCATAGGGTGTGTAGGTACCTGCAATAAACAAGTAGATGGATGTATGGTCAAATAACTCCAAGACCATTTTCGTCTTTCCTTCAGGAAATGCATGACATAATGTCGAAAAGGTAAATAGCATCAGCATGGAAATTCCATATATCAGGACAATCGCGAGCCTGCCAGTTGCTCCGTTTACGACAGTATTCGTAATCATGAGCACTAAAGCTGCAATGGAAAGTCCAACTCCTATCCCGTGTGTAATGGCATTCACTACTTCTTCTTTCTTCGTATACGTATAGACACGATCCATGACATGGCTCCCTTCATGTTTTCTAAGTCTATTCCCGTTTATGAGTTTTTTTAGCATCAAATCATTCATTTTTTTCAAAATTTGATGTGATTCAACAAAATCTTTTGTAGACCTACTCTAGGTCTAACCTCCGAAGCAGCTCAGGCCATATTCGCATAATATCCGATGCCAGCATAGCACTCGGTGCATGATTCTCACTATAAAGCTCTGCTGTCTTCCCATGAAGATAAACACCATTCATAATGGCTGCTTTCCGGTACCCTTGAGTTAGGAGCCCTAGCAGGATTCCTGTTAAGGTATCCCCTGTCCCGCCTTTGGATAATCCCCTGTTTCCTGTAATATTTACATAGCCAGTTCCGTCGGGAAAAGCAATAACCGTATTCACTCCTTTCAGCACGACTGTTACCTGATGTTTGACCGCATAATCGCTTGCTGTCTGAATCCGGTTCTCATTCACTTCCACGGCGGTTTTCCCTGCTATCCTTGCCATTTCTCCTGGGTGTGGTGTCAAAATAATAGGACCCTTCCGCTGTTTTGGATAGCTGCGCTCTGAGAGGGCTCCTGCGTCTAGGATAAGCGGATAATCTGTTTCATTAAGATAGGCAGCAATCAGCTCCTCTAGTGATTCATCAGGATTGATGCCTGGTCCAATGGCCACAGCTGTATACTTCTGCGTTAAATCCTGCTGCCAGTTTGATTTCGAACGATCTACATATGTAGCCTCAGGCAGGGAAATGGTGCATTTATGCGCTACTTCTTCCTCTGTTGCAATCACAAGCTTTCCGATTCCTGCACGCATAGCCCCTGTTCCAGCGAGCAAAGCACAGCCAGGCATCTGCCTGCTTCCAGCAATCAGCAATCCAGTCCCGAACGTTCCTTTATGTGGATTTTCCTCCTCGACATGCCATGTTACCCTTACATCATCCTCCGTCCAAATCCGGAATCTCGCCTGCGAAGGAAGCCCAATATCCACAATATGCAATTCGCCATAATAGGTGCTTGACGGATACAAGAAAGCAGATGGTTTAGCCCCATGAAGACAGAAGGTGTGATCCGCCTTAAAGGCTGCCTGTACTCTTCCATAGTCTGCTTCTGTTCCAGAGGGAACGTCGATCGCCATCTTTAAGGCCTTGGAGTCCATCCATTGCTGGTGCAATCGATTCATCTCCTCCGTGAAAGGCGGCCTGAATCCTATTCCAAATAGACCATCTATTAAGACGTCATAATTCCCGTCCAACTGGCTTGAATAAGCATATCCCAAGCTTTGATAATAGGCCAAATGATCATGAGCCACTTGTGTAGACGGAATACCTAATGGGAAAATCAGCTCTGCCTTAAACCCGTGGTTCTTCAAAAGGCGTGCAAGGACAATTCCATCGCCTCCATTATTCCCGCTGCCTGCGAGAATACCGATTCTCTGTTCCTTATCTAGAAGCTTCTTCATTCCCTCAAACAGAGCATGTCCGGAATTCTCCATTAAGGTATTGATAGATAATCCGTTTGCATCTGCTGTTTGGTCACTATCCCTTATCTCCCTTGCAAAATAGATATTCATAATGAGCAAACCTCCTTTGAAATTATTATACAATAATAACTATTATTAGTCTGAAAATTTTGTTTGTTTTCGAAACAACCTTTTATATATCCCCTGCATATCCATAAAAAAAGCATTCAGATTATGGATTCTGAATGCCTTTATATCCTTAATAATTAACGGCTCTCCACTGTAATCAATCTTTTGATGGATTGGATCTGCCCAAGATGCATGGCTTCATGATGCAGGATCAAATGGAATAATTCTTCCCGGTCTTCAATCTTCAGGCTCGGAATAGGACTTGAAATCTTTTCGCTCCAAAATTCTTTCGGTAAGTCCTCAATCCTTCTTTCCTGTGTCTCTAATTGTTTTATCAGTTCCTCTAGGGAAGGAGCACTTCTCTGCCATCTTGAAGGAGCTGTCCCACTCTCAAAAAAGCTTGCATACAACTTAGGAACAGGAGAGCTTCCCTCTGGATATCCAAATAGAAAACTCTCTGCGCTGACTAAAAGATGACCCAGCTGCCACCTGATAGTATTAGAGAATCCCTCTGGTTGAAAATCCGCTTCAGGTTCCGATAAATCACTCACAACCTCTTTCAATTTATTACGTGTCAGATAAAATTGACTTTTCATTCCGGCTGTTTTCATCATATTCCCTCCCGATGCAACTGAATAGTCCACATATGTGGCCATGTTCATTCATACCCGCTAACAGCTTTTGGAAAACAACATCAGACTTTAGTTGAGGACAGCTTCAATCCTGCAACAAATGTTCCAATCCCTTCTCTGTCTTGATGATGCAGGGCATCCACGATTTTCGAACCGACAATGACCCCGTCACAAAAGGTCAGCAGGGCATTAGCCGTCTGCGGATTGGAAATTCCGAACCCTGCATAAACAGGTGTGTCAGTCATTTCCTTCAGCCTCTCGACTCTTTCTCGTAAATAGTTCTGTTCGAGCTCAGCCTTCTCCCCTGTCACACCATTTACGGTAACGGCATATAAGAACCCCTCAGCCATGCTGCTTAAAGCCTGCAATCGTTCCATTGATGCCGTCAGCGGTACTAACCGGATCAAGACGATGCCCGTATCATTTAGCGGCTCCTTAAAGAGTGCTTCCTCCTCCAGCGGGACATCCGGTATTATACAGCCTGAAATCCTGGCATTCGCAGCCTCCCTTGCAAAGTGTTCCGGCCCCATTTGCATGATTGGATTGGCATAGGTCATGATAATGAGCGGAACTGAAAATTCATGCTTAGAGAGTTCTGATAAGACGCCTCTTAAGTCCACTCCTGCCTTGAGCGCACGCAGGCCAGCTTCCTGAATACTTGGACCATCAGCTACGGGGTCAGAGAAAGGTATCCCAATTTCAACTGCCGCTGCACCAATTCCTTCCAGATAACGAATCGTTTCAGACAGCTGTTCTAAGCCGCCGTCTCCTGCCATGATATATGGGATAAAACCTTTGTCTCCGTTATCTTTCCGTTTTTGTAATTGGTCAGTCAGTTTATTGCTCATTCTCTTCCCCTCCCAGTTCTTTTATGACCGTATCCATATCTTTATCTCCCCGACCTGACAGGCAGACAATGACAGATTGCTCATGGCTCATCTGCGGGGCTCTTTTCATCACCTCAGCAATCGCATGAGAGCTCTCGAGTGCTGGAAGGATTCCTTCCTTGGAAGTGAGAAGCATGAACGCCTCCAATGCTTCATGATCTGTAATGGATGTATATTCTACCCTGCCTATATCCTTTAAGTAGCAATGCTCTGGTCCGACACCTGGATAGTCAAGTCCTGCAGAGATTGAATGGGCTTCTTGTATTTGACCACTATCATCCTGAAGTAAATACATATAGGCCCCATGAAGAATCCCCTTTTTTCCCTTCGTGATGGATGCTGCATGATAATCCGTATCCACACCCTTGCCAGCCGCCTCGACGCCAATCAGCTCGACCGTCTTATCCGGCAAGAAATGATAAAACATCCCCATCGCATTGCTTCCACCGCCAATACAGGCCACCACCGCATCAGGCAATGTCCCGGCAAGTCTAAGCATCTGCTCCCTTGCCTCCTTACTAATTACACTCTGGAAATCACGTACAATTAATGGGAAAGGATGCGGGCCAAGGACCGACCCCATTAAATAATGGGTATCCTCAATATGAACCACCCAATAACGCAAGGCTTCATTGACCGCGTCCTTCAATGTTTTACTTCCTGATGTAACCGGCACGACCGTTGCCCCAAGCAGCTCCATCCTGATAACGTTTTGCTTTTGCCTTGCAATATCCTTTTCCCCCATAAAAATGATTGGCTCAAGACCTAGTAAAGCACAGACAGAAGCTGTCGCTACCCCATGCTGGCCGGCACCTGTCTCTGCCACGACCTTTTTCTTGCCCATCTTCTTCGCCAGGAGTGCCTGGCCGAGTGTGTTATTGATTTTGTGTGCGCCCGTATGGTTTAAATCCTCTCTCTTCAAATAAATTCTTGCTCCTCCTAAATGCTCTGTTAAGTTCTTCGCATAATAGAGCGGTGTTTCCCGGCCGACATAATTCTTCAATAAGGATTGATATTCACTTTGAAAATCATCACTCATTCCAATTCTCTCATAGGCTTCCTCTAGCTCCATTAGGGCTGGCATCAAGGTCTCCGGGACAAATTTGCCCCCGTACTCGCCATATCTTCCGTTATTGGTTTGTTCTGCTTGCACTGTCATTACACCATCTCCTCCCTCTTTACTGCATCGATAAACGCCTTCATTAAGGCTGGATTCTTTGCTCCGCCTGTTTCTACCCCGCTTGAGACATCCACCATATAGGGATGAACGATTTGCATGGCATCCCCTACATTTGCTGCGTTTAAACCGCCTGCCAAAATTACCTTATCGTCTCCAAGGCCAATACCGCGAACCTGCCTCCAGTCAAAGGCAATCCCCATTCCGCCCCTTGCCTTCCCACCACCTGTATCCAGAAGATAATAATCTGCCTTTCCATACTTTTGGAGGAAAACATTCTCTCCTGCAATGACCGGTATGGAACGAATGATGGGCAAACCGATGATTTCATAATCAGCGGTGTATTCGTCTCCATGTAATTGAATGGCATCGAGTCCGCAGAACCCGGCAATCTCATTCACCATGAGCGGATGCTCATTGACGAAAACGCCCACCTTCAGACACTCTTTTGGGACATTCTCCGTTATGGCCCGAACATCCGCCGGTGTGATGCGCCTTTTACTGTCAGCGAATACAAACCCCAATGCATCAGCTCCCAGTCTGACAGCAGTTTGAGCATCTTCACCTGTTTGAATGCCGCAAATCTTCACGTTCATCATAAGGGCCTTCTTTCAATTTGGCCGATCTCGGCCAGAAACTCTTCTGGACGGGGATGTTTCATGCAAGCTTCTCCGATTAAGACGGCATCCACACCTGCTGCGGCAACCCGCTCACAATCCTCCCTGCTCTTAATGCCGCTCTCACTGACAACAATTATTGATGGGTCTGTAATCAGGCGCATGAGCGATTCCGTTGTGGAGAGATTGGTTGAAAACTCATGCAGATTCCGGTTATTGATTCCAATTAAATCAGGCTTCAAGGTCATGGCTGCCTCTAAATCCTTTTCATCATGAATCTCTAACAAGACCTCTAGACCGAGCCTGCGGGCGTGATTATATAAAATAACAAGCTTATCCTGATCAAGTATTCGGACAATAAGGAGAATGATTCCTGCTCCTGCCTGATAAGCCTGATTGATCTGCCTTTCCTCAATAATGAAGTCCTTGCATAGGACTGGCAGATTCACTTCCTTTGCCACCTTTTGCAAATCACTCATATGCCCATTGAAATAAAGTTCATCTGTAAGAACAGAGATGCCGTCCGCTCCGCCCTGAGCATATTTATTCGCCATAAAAACCGGCTCAACTGAGTGATTGATTGCTCCAAGGGAGGGAGAGGAACGTTTGAATTCCGCCAGGATTCCAAGAGTATGCTTATTGCGGACCCGTTCTGTGAAGCTGTTCATCGGCCGCTCCCTTCTCTGGGACAATCCTAATGTCTCTAGCTGCCCATCAGCCAAGTATTCCTTTTTGCTTTCGACGATTTTCGTTAAATAATCTGACATTCGTCTTCCTCCATTCTTGTGCCATACTGCTTTAATGCCTCGTATTTCCGCAGCGTTTCTCCTGAATCAATCAACTTCCCTGCCACATGAATTCCTTCGGCAAATGATGCCGCCTTCTCTGCCACATAAAGACCAATGGCGGCATTCAGGAGGACTGCATCCCTGTAAGCACTCCGCTCTCCCTTCAGCAAATGGATGAGAATTTCTGCATTCTCTTTAGGACCACCGCCTTTAAGAGCTTCATTCGCAATCACAGGCAAGCCAACTTGCTCAGGATGAAGATGAATTCGGCGCATACTCCCTCTATCAATCAAGACAATCACATTATCTCCGCTGAGAGATGCTTCATCCATCCCTCCCGCGCCATGAATAACAGCTGCCCTCTTCCTTCCGGCTTTCACTAAAGTCCGCCCATATACCTCAAGCAAACTTTCGTCATAAATACCGACCACCTGATAGTCAAGCGGGACCGGATTCGTCAATGGTCCAATGACATTAAAAACAGTTGGGATCTTCAACTGCTTTCTAACAGCAGCAACATTCTTTAATCCTGGGTGAATATGCCCGGCATTCAGAAATACGAGATTATGCTCCTCCAATTGTCTTCTTGCCTCGGCCTCATCATTCAATGTATTGATCCCAAGTGACTGCAGCACATCCATGCTTCCTGATCTGCTAGTCATATTCCGGTTTCCGTTTTTAGCCATCTTGATGCCTGCACTTGCAAGGAGAAAGGCTGCTGCAGTGCTAATATTAAAGCTATTGCTATGGTCGCCTCCTGTCCCGCAATTGTCCATTGCCCCATGAATATCGGCCAGCTTATGGCTCGATGCTTTGCGGATAGTCTCAGATATGACATATAAATCCTCTTCATCTGCTTGATGGCTTGGATGATTCATTCCCATAAGAAAGGCAGCGATTTCCGCCTCTGAACACGCAGATGTCATGAGCGCCTTGACCGCCTCCTCCAGCGTTTCTCCCCGAACCCTTTCTCCTCTGCTCAACACTCGTAGATATTCATGCATATATAACCCTCTCCTTTTGATTTAATGAAAGAAAATTCATTAATAGCTTTTTGCCAATCGGTGTACCAATTGATTCAGGATGAAACTGCACTCCATAAAGCGGATACTCTTTATGCTGGATTCCCATGATTTCCTGATCATCCTCTGAAACAGCTGTTTGTTCAAAGCATTCCGGAAGGCTTCCACGCTTAATGACGAGCGAATGGTATCTCATCGCCTCAAAGCTTGGTTCTATGCCTTTAAAAATACCGCAGGATTGATGAATCATCCTCGAGCACTTTCCATGCTTTATTTGCCTTGCCCTTGTGATCGTCGCCCCGAAAAGCTGTCCAATCAGCTGATGCCCAAGACAAACGCCGAGAATGGGAACATCCTCATAAAAGGCATTAACCACCTCTGCACAGATTCCGCTGTCCTCCGGTCTGCCAGGACCTGGTGAAAGAATAATGGCATCTGGTCTCATTAATGCTGCCTCATGAACTGAAAGGGCATTATTCCTTCTCACTACTACTTCTTCTCCCAGTTCGAGACAAAGCTGATACAGGTTATACGTAAACGAATCAACATTATCGATCAGTAAAATCATTTAAAGCAACCTCCTTTAAACCTGCTTTATGAAGCGTTTCATACCATTCATTTTCTGGAATGGAATCATGAACGATTCCCGCCCCAGATTGGCGATGGATTCTTCCATCCTTTACGACCGCCATCCGAATAGCGAGAGCCAAATCCATTCTGCCTTCAAAGGAAATAAATCCGACACCTCCGCCATATGCCCCTCTTTTCTCCTGCTCATGCGCCGAGATAAGCTCCATTGCCTTGATCTTCGGCGCACCTGAGACCGTTCCCGCAGGCAGACAGGCTTTCACAGCATCTAACGGGTGAATTGTATCTGCCATCGTACCCGTAATCTCTGAAACTAAGTGAATGACATTCTTATATTTCTCAATCTGCATGAAACGGTGAAGCCTAATGCTCTCTTTTCGGCAAATCCTGCCAAGGTCATTTCTAGCCAAATCAACAAGCATCAAATGCTCCGCCTTTTCCTTTTCATCAGAGAGCAGCTCCTCTATCAGCTGTTCATCCTCTCTTAGTGAACTTCCTCTCCTCCGGGTCCCCGCAATTGGATTGGAATGGATAACCCCTTGATCAACGGCAAGCAGTCGTTCAGGTGAACAGCCAAAAACCTCGCAATCCTCGAAGGGAAGATAAAAGCTGAAGGAGGTTGACTGCTGTTCTTTCATCTCCCTAAAGCAGGCCAGGCTTGAACCATGAAAAACTCCCGTCCACCTTTGGGATAGCACAGCTTGAAAGATGTCGCCCTCCCTGATGTGATTTTTAATCGATTCGACCGCTTTCATAAAGGAGGCTTTCGTTGAGTTGCTGGTTAATGAACCAATCGAATAAGCGGCTTTCTCTTTCTCTCGCTCTCCAGCACAAGCTTGATCAAGCACACTTGCCATCTGTTCCTCCGCTTCCTCCGGTGAAATAGAGCTGCCGTACTGAATATGAATCTGCTGACACTCTTCTTCGTCTTTACCGCTGAACACGATATAATCTGAATGAAATAGCAGATGCAGATCATTCATACCCAGCGGGTCATCAGCCGGTATCTCTAAGTCCTCAAATTGAAAGGAGTAGGAATATCCGAAGTAGCCAATCGCCCCTCCTGCAAATGGAAGGGAGGATACTTCCTCACCTTGACTCGTCAGCCAGCTCTTCATATAGTCTTGGGCATCCTCCGAAATGATTTCCGTCGCCCCCTTAGACTTAACGGTTAAAATACCATCCCTTTGGACCACTTCAGCGTGCACATTAAAGGCAAGAATCCGCAGCCTTCCATGTTCAAGCGTCGGAAACTCTAATATGGCAACGTCCTTCATCCTTTCAAGCGCATAGGCTTTCTGTCTTTCTTCTCCTGAAATCATTCGTTTAAATACTTGCCGCTCCCTCATTCCTAATCTCCTCCAAATAAAAAATCCTCCATAAGCATAGAAACATGCTTATGGAGGACGTATGATCGTGGTGCCACCCCCGTTAGGACTCTATTCAGGTACGGAAAAATAGTTCGATACCCTATCCTTTTAACGGCGGAAACCCGGATTTCCCTACTGACGGTTCAAGAAATCACTCGAAAGCCCATTCACGGAAAGCCAGCATGCCGGTTCTCACCATTCCCGGCTCTCTGATATGCATCACTTACCGCTACTCCTCTTTCTTAACGTGTTAATCTTATTTAATTGTATACAAAAAGGGTCTTCCATCCTTATCAGATAAGGACGGAAGACCCGCGGTGCCACCTTAATTGATTGTCAAAAAGAACAATCCACTTTGAGACAGCTAGCTTCAACTGTCTGGCATTATATAACGGCTGCCACCACCGTTCAGGGCATACTAATCCACTAAATAAATGTTCTGCCTGAAAGCTCAGAAGTCCATTCACCAAAGAATTCGTACCGGTTCCCACCAGCCACCGGCTCTCTAAAACTCCTTCAAGGGCTACTCCTCTTCTTCAACGCCAATAATCTTATTCAACAAATATAACGTTGGAATATATCCAATAACATCCATTGGTTTGATTTATCATAATTTAATTATTCTGAATTGTCAACCGATATTTTCAAAAATAATCCATCTAATCTTTTTAAATACTCATAATGAATTGACAAAACAGAGGACTCTCTCTTTATTCTGAAATGGTACGTATAAAAGGTCTTAAGTTTCCAATAGAATGAATTGGTCATCTTTCATTCTATGAATCACACAATTATTAACAACCTCGAACTCGCATAATCTTTCTTCTATGGTTTTACCTGTGCTGTCTTTAAAAATGTCCTCTCTATTGTAGTGAGGAAACACCATAAGTTCTACCAGGTTTAAACCGGTTAAATCTTCAAGGTTTACGTTATTCATTTCTGGCGTGAAAAATTGTACAATATGAATATTTGGTCCTAAAACGATAGCACCAGCACTGACACCAACAAATATTATATTTTGTTGGGATAAACGCCTAAAGATTTCTTCGGAACCGCTTCTTTTAATATGGAGTAATAAATGAAATGGATTTCCACCATTTATATAGATTACATCACAATTTAAAAGGACCTTTGGATCATCGTACTCTAAATCAAGAAAATTAATGAAGTTAAACCCCATATCTCTGAAATCATTGTATGCTTTTTGAACATATTTATTTTGTTCTTTTATCGGTGAGGCAGTTGTAATGATTGAAACCCTTAATTCACTTATTTTCCCACCAACTTCTTTTAGGAAAGTTGCTTTCATCTCATCAGTATGAAAACCATTAGAAGTTAAGAATAATTTCCCAACAATGATTACCTCCCCTCTATCCAATTAGTTGTCAGCCATTTTAACATGTTATCTAGGTAACGAAAACAGTAAAAAAAGAACAGCCATCAAAATGGCTGTTCTCTCCTTCATATAATCAACCTTCAAGCAATAAGCTTTCAGGATCTTCTACTAATTTCTTGATATTGGCTAAGAAGCTAACCGCTTCTGCTCCATCAACGATTCGGTGGTCATAGGAAAGGGCAATGTACATCATTGGACGATTTTCAATAGTTGTCTCGTCAATCGCAATTGGACGTAGCTTGATGCCATGCATTCCTAGGATACCGACCTGTGTACCATTTAAGATTGGTGTAGACATAAGTGATCCGAATACACCGCCGTTTGTGATGGTGAATGTGCCGCCTTGCAAATCTTGAAGGGCCAATTTATTATCGCGGGCCTTCTTCGCAAGGGTACCGATTTCTTTTTCGATTTCAGCGAAATTCATACGGTCTGCATCTCTTACGACTGGTACAACCAATCCTTCTGGCGCAGATACCGCGACACCGATATCATAATATTTCTTGATAAGCAGCTCATCCCCTTGGATTTCCGCATTTAGCATCGGGAATTTCTTCAATGAGCCGACAACTGCTTTTGTAAAGAACGACATGAATCCAAGCTTCACATCATTTTCTTTCAAGAAGGCATCCTTCCGCTTATTACGCAGGTTCATGATATTCGTCATGTCCACTTCATTGAAGGTAGTCAGCATCGCTGTATTGTGTTGAACCTCAACCAATCGTTTAGCGATTGTTTGACGTCTTCTAGACATTTTCACGCGCTCTTCCGGTTTTCCGGATGGAGCCGGTTTTGCCTCTGGTGCTTTTTTCGGTTCTGGTTTTGCGGCCTTCGGAGCTTGCGCTTTATTTGGATCAAAGGATTCCACATCTTGCTTGCGCACACGTCCAAGCGGATCAACCGTTGGTACTTCAGATAGATCAATGCCTTTTTCACGCGCTAGTTTTCGGGCAGAAGGAGAAGCGACAGGCTGCTGGCCTTTTTTCACTTCCTGCTCAGGTGCTGGTTTACTTTGCTGTTCTTCTTGAGGTGCTTCTGCTTGTTTTGGTTCTTCCTTCTTCGGTGCAGGGGCACTTCCGCCGCCCTCTCCGTCTACAATGGCAATGGCTTCACCTACTAATACAGTGTCACCTTCCTCTTTTAATTGTTCCTTTAACACACCTGCATACTCAGAGATGATTTCCACATTTACTTTATCTGTTTCGAGTTCAACAATATAATCCCCTTTTTCAACTGTGTCACCCGGTTGTTTAAGCCACTGGGCTATTGTTCCCTCTGTAATTGATTCTGCCAATTCTGGTACGATAACTTCTGCCATTTTCTTTTTCCTCCTCTATTCGCGTGTAAGTGCACTTGTGATGATACGATTTTGAGCTTTTTTATGAATCGTTGGATCTCCCTCTGCTGGAGATGAACGTCTTCTTCTTCCGATATAATCCACTGTTACCCCTTCAGGTGCTGCCGCAATTAAACGCGGTTCAACAAATGTCCAGGCACCCATATTCTTCGGTTCCTCTTGTACCCACATGATTTCTTTCAAATTAGGGTAGGAATCGAACAACTCTTTCACACCCGCAAATGGGAATGGATAAATCTCTTCGATTCTGACAATATGGAGCCAGTCCATATCTTCTTTTCCTTCGACTGCCTGTGCAAGATCAATCGCCATCTTACCAGTTGCACATAGGATTCTCTCAACAGCTTTTTTGTTTTTGCCGAGGCCGGGCTGCTCGATAAAGGATTTGAATTCTCCTTCACTGAACTCCTGCGGCTCACTCGCCACAACTTGATTTCTAAGTAAGCTCTTAGGTGTCATTAAGACGAGTGGACGAACCTCTTCCTTGCCTAGAATAGAAGCTTGTCTTCTTAAAATATGGAAATATTGAGCCGCACTGCTCAAATTCGCTACAGTCCAGTTATTTTCTGCCGCTAGAGACAGGAAACGTTCCAAACGAGCACTGGAGTGTTCTGGTCCTTGTCCCTCATATCCATGCGGAAGTAGCATGACAAGACCGGACTTTTGTCCCCATTTCGCCCTGCCGGCTGCGATGAACTGGTCAAAGAATACTTGAGCCGTATTGGCAAAGTCTCCATATTGTGCTTCCCAGAGAACAAGCGTGTCTTGAGAATACACATTGTAGCCGTATTCAAAGCCAATAACCGCTGCCTCAGATAATGGACTGTTATGGATCGCAAAGGATGCTTTCGCTCCTTCAAGCGTATGAAGAGGCGAGAATGTTTCACCTGTTTCAGAGTCATGCAGCACCAGGTTTCTATGGGCGAATGTTCCACGCTCTGAATCCTGTCCAGTCAGCCTGATTGGCGTACCATCCTTGATAATAGAAGCAAACGCAAGCGCCTCTGCCAATGCCCAATCCACTTTATTGCCCTCGTTTAAGGCATCGCTTCTTCTCATCAAAATTTTATCGAGCTTTTTGAAGACAGTGAAATTGTCTGGACGTTTAAGCAAATCTTGATTAATCTTTTGCAATTCACCCAGCTCTACCTTCGTCTCAACCTTTGGAATACCTGATTCAATAATCTTCGGTACATCTGCATCCTCTAGATTTGCATCCTGCTTCTCGCCGACTTGATTATAATAATCCTTCAGCATAGCCGCATGCTCATCCGCAAGGCGCTGCGCCTCTTCCTTCGTGATGACACCTTCTTCAACTAACCGCTCTGCATATACCTCCCGAGGAGTTGGGTGGGCATGCACAAGCTTGTACATTTCTGGATTGGTTGTCATCGGCTCATCCATTTCGTTATGGCCAAATCGTCTGTAGCCAATTAAATCAATTAGGAAGTCCTTTTTGAACTTCTCTCTATACTCATACGCCACAAGAGCTGCTGCAAGGACCGCCTCCGGATCATCGGCATTGACATGAATGATTGGAATTTCGAATCCTTTTGCAAGATCTGATGAATACCTTGTTGAACGGGAATCTCTGCTCTCTGTCGTGAAGCCAATCATATTGTTCGCAATGATATGAATCGTTCCGCCTGTTTGATAGCCATTCAGCTGACTTAAGTTAAGCGCCTCTGCCACAACACCCTGACCTGGGAATGCCGCATCCCCGTGAATAATGATTGCCATGCTCGCATTAGGATCATGAACCGGATAGCCGCTCTTCGCACGGTCATCCTGAGCTGCTCTTGTGAAACCATTGACAATCGGATTCACGAACTCAAGATGACTAGGGTTGTTCGCAAGGGAAATAACCGCTTCTCTTGTATCCTCTTCCTTAATTTTCCTATCAGCACCAAGATGGTATTTCACATCACCTGTCCAGCCAAAGGTAACCCCAATGGAACCTTCGGAAGGAACAAGCTCTTTATTTGGTGCATGCTGAAACTCAGAGAAAATGTTTTTGTACGGTTTACCCAACACATGGGCAAGCACATTCAATCTTCCTCTGTGAGCCATTCCGATATTAATAGACTTCGTTCCGCCTCGAACCGATTTAGACACGATTTCATCTAAAAGAGGCACAAGGGAATCAACACCCTCTATAGAGAAACGCTTCTGGCCGACAAACGTCTTATGAAGGAACTTCTCAAATCCATCCACTTCTGTCAAACGTTTCAGGATTCTCTTCTTCTTCTGATCCGGAAGCTTAAACCCTGAAGCCGTACTTTCTACCATCTGCGTAAGCCATTTCTTTTCATCGAGGTCATGCACATGATCCAATTCAAATGCAATCGTCCTCGTATAAAGCATTTTCAAATATTCAATAGCTTCATAGCCATTAGTCAATTTTTTTGGAATAAATTCGCTGATTATCGACGCTGGCATCGCTTTCAAATCTTTGGTCGTTAAACCGTACTGTTTCAAGTCAAGATCGATGCCGTTTCGTTCCTTTTGATATAAAGGATAAATGTTCGCGGCCAAATGACCATTCGTGCGAATATCCTCTGCCAGCTTTACCGCTTGTGCAACCTTATAAAGAAAATCAGAAGCACCAAACCCCTTCGCAGTAAACGCTTGATTGCTGCTCTCCCTTACTTGACCAGCTTCCTCAACGACCGGAGGCCCCCACTGCTCAAATAAACTCGCTAATTCCGGATCCACCGAAGCCGGATCCGTTTCGAAAACTTCGTACATTTCCTGAACATATCCCAAGTTAGGACCTTGGAAATCGAGCCAAGGGTTTGTCGTATCAGGTGTATTAGGTTTCATCGAGAAATCCCCCTGTTATCCTTTGTTTTGCTTTAAACTTTCGACCAAAATACTATATTATAATAATCTTTATCCAAAAGTCGGAAGGATAAAACATTTCCGACATTATTCTACCATGATTTGGCTCTAAGACTCAAAGGTTTGAACTTAAAATTGAAAAAATTATGAACTTTATTGATTAAAAGAATGATATTGAAGTAATAATGAATAGCAATTCAGTTTTATAGGGGCGGAAAGGTAGGTTTTTGAGTGAGATCGGGCTGGTGGATTGATGAGTGTGATTACCTATTGTATACCTAATGATTACCTTTTGTATCTGTTATTTGGGAAAAGAGTGGGCCTTCTCTGACGATGCCCCCCTGTCCCTTCCCTCTCAGCTCTGCTTACTCTCAACAACCAGAAACGTGTCACATTTTGAATAATTACCACGAATATTGATGAAATACCTTTCTCGTTATATAGTTGAACTGTCGCCATTTTTTAGTATGTTTAATATATTTTCACTATTCCTATAATAGCGATGTTCAGAATGGTTACCAAGGTAGTTGAAGGGATGGGTTTTTATGAAGAAGAAAATTTACTTTAATCATGATGGCGGTGTGGATGATTTAATTTCTCTGTTTTTGCTGTTGAAAATGGAGAATGTGGAGTTAACTGGTGTAGGGGTTATCCCTGCTGATTGTTATTTGGAGCCTGCAACATATGCAAGCAGGAAAATTATTGACCGATTTGGTTATAGCGGCATTGATGTGGCGATGTCAGATTCTCGGGGAAAGAATCCGTTTCCGAAGGATTGGCGGATGCACGCTTTCTATGTGGATGCCCTTCCGATTTTGAATGAATCTGGCAAGATAATGACGGCTGTTTCAGGTAAACCGGCACATCTTCATTTAGTGGAGACTCTCCAGTCAACAGAAGGGAAAACCACCTTGCTGTTCACAGGTCCATTAAGTGATCTTGCGCGTGCTTTAGATTATGCTCCTGAGGTAGAGGAAAAGATTGAACGTTTAGTTTGGATGGGCGGGACTTTCCTGGAAGAAGGGAATGTGCATGAGCCGGAGCATGACGGAACGGCGGAATGGAATGTTTATTGGGACCCAGAGGCCGCTGCTCGTGTTTGGACGAGCGGGATTGAGATAGAGCTTGTAGCACTGGAAAGCACGAACCAGGTTCCGTTAACTTTGGATGTTAGGGAACGCTGGGCATCTGAGCGAAAGTATATTGGCGTTGATTTTCTCGGTCAGTGCTATGCGATGGTACCTCCGCTCGTCCATTTCTCGACCAATTCAACCTACTACCTTTGGGATGTCCTGACGACTGCCTTCGTTGGAAATCGTGACCTTGTTAAGGTAAAGACTCTTAAAAGCATGGTCCATACGGGTGGGCCTAGCCAGGGTCGCACAGAGGAAACAATTGATGGAAGACCCGTTCATGTCGTTTATGACGTCAACCGTGATGCATTTTTCGACTACATAACTGATTTAGCGAAAAAAGATCCAAGGATGACAAACAAATGATTAATAAGAAAAGAGTCATCATAGACACCGATACGGCTGGCGATGATACGATTGCCATCTTGACTGCCCTTCATTATTTCAAGGTGGAAGGAATTATGATGACGGGCGGCAATGTGCAATTTGACCAGCAGGTTGAAAATGCCCTCTATACAATCCAAGTGGGTGGAAAAGGCGGTCAAGTGCCTGTTTACAAAGGCTGTGAGTGTCCTATCATGGGAGTTGGAGAGCAGACGCACCGAACTGTTGAGGACGTTCATGGAAAAGACGGAATGGGTGATTCCTTTTTCGAAAAGGCGATTCAAGCTCCTGAAAAAGGACATGCAGTCGACTTTCTCATTGAAACGATTCATAAGTATCCAGGAGACATACATTTATTAGCCATTGCACCGTTGACAAATATTGCGATGGCCATCAAGAAGGATCCCACGATCATTCCGAAAATCCCCCATTTATCTATCATGGGAGGAACCAATAATGCACTTGGAAATATTACTCCAAGTGCAGAATATAACTTCTGGGTCGACCCGGAAGCAGCGCGGATAGTCCTTCATTCAGGCATCCCGATTACCATGGTCGGCTGGGAAATGTGTACGCAATATTCGATTATGGACGACGATGATCATTTAGATATAGAGGCACTGCAGACTAAGGGATCAACCTTCTTCAAGGATATCAACAAGGTTGTCATGAAATTCAATAAAAAGGTACATAAACTGAGCGGAACGACACATCCAGATACTCTTCTAGTTGCAGTTGCAGCGAATGAAGCGATTATGACAAAATCCAATCGTTATCATGTAGATGTGGAGATTAATGGGGAATTAACAAGAGGATACAGCCTCGTTGATATTACCAATCGGCTGGGGCGGACGAAAAATGTCCGAGTTTGTGAGGCAATTAACCGCCCTGCTTTTAAGGAAATGCTGTTAGAGGTATTGAGAACGATAGATTAATAGAAAAGCGCCGGAAGGAATCAATCCTCCCAGCGCTTTTCTTTTTCACCCCCGGCTCTCCACATTAAAATACCGGGCATCCGGATGCGAAAACACAAGTGCCGACACGGATGCTTCGGGCTCCATCATGCATCCTTCTGTAAGATGGATGCCGATGTCCTCCGGCTTCAAAAGGCCAAATAGCTTTTCTTGATCTTCAAGTTTCGGGCATGCCGGATAGCCAAATGAATAGCGCTGGCCTGTGTATTTGGCACTAAAGCGCTCCTTCATCGTCATGTCTATGGAGTCATGGATTCCCCAGGCATCCCGCATGATATGATGGAGCCGTTCGGCGAATCCTTCTGCCGCTTCAAGTGCGAGAGCCTGGATGATATGGCTCTTTAAATATTCTCCGTCCCGCTTCCATTGATCAGCGATTTCCTTGACTCCCTTGCCGCTCGTGACAATCATGAAGCCGACATGATCACGTATATTTGCTTCTTCATCCGCCACATAATCAGCCAGACACAGATACGGATTCTTCCGTTGTCGCGGGAAGGTAAAGCTTTCAATGACCTGGGTCCTGCTTTCGTCTGAGTAAATTTTCAGTTCATTGCCTTTACTTGCCGCAGGGTAGAACCGATAGGCAGCATGCAGCTTAATCAAGTCTTGTTCAACAATTTCATTGACAATGGATAGCAGGTTCATCACTTTTGGGTCTTCCTCAGCAATCAACTTATCAATATTACCTTTTAAGCCGAAATGGTGTCCAAAAAGCATTTGCTTATTGATATATGGATATACTTGCTTCAGCGGATAGTCTCGCAGAATATGGCGTTCTAAGTCCTCCGGTACTGGCGGACTTAACTGGTCCTGCACCGTCTTAAGAGGTGTTTCAGCACTCTCAATGGGTGCTGCCTTAACCGCCTCAGGTTCTGTCGTTTTTCGTTTCTCCCCTACTATTTCCTTGAGGAAATCTGCTTGTTTTTCTTGGTCATGCAGCTGGTTTACAAGATCAAGGCCTTTCATGGCATCCTTCGCATATACGACGGGTCCAGTATATTCTGGAGCAATCTTATTTGTGGTAAATTTCCTCGTTAAGGCTGCGCCGCCGACAATGATTGGCGTATTAATTCCAGCCTCCTTCAAGTCTTGTGCCGTTATGACCATTTGCTGGGCTGATTTCACAAGCAGACCGGATAAACCGATGATGGTTGGATGTTCCTTTCTTACTGCCTCGATAAGGGTTTGAGGAGTTACCTTGATGCCGAGGTCCACAACTTCATATCCATTATTGCTTAAGATAATGTCAACGAGGTTCTTCCCAATATCATGAACATCCCCCTTCACGGTTGCGAGCACCATTTTGCCCTTAACAGTCTTATCACCGGACGTTGTCATCAGCGGTTCAAGCTGGGAGACAGCTGCTTTCATTGCTTCTGCACTTTGAAGTACCTCAGCAACGATGAGCTGATTATCATTGAACAACTCGCCAACCTTGGCCATCCCCGCCATTAGCGGCCCATTGATAATATCAAGAGGGGCCATTCCTTCTTTGAGAGCTTCATCAATATCCTCCTTCAGTCCCTCCTTCGTTCCTTCAATGATATATTCAGGAAGGCGCTCAAGAAGCGGCAGCTTTTCCTTCTGCTCTTTTTCCACCGGTTTCTTCGTACGGTAAAATTCCACGAATTTCGAGAGCGTTTCATCAGAATTATGAAATAGCAAGCCTTCTGAAAGCTTGATTTCCTCCTCAGGTATGAGGGCAAACCTTTGCAGATTCTCTGTATTGACGATGGCATAATCAAGCCCAGCCTTCGTGCAGTGATATAAATAGACGGCATTCAACACTTCCCTTCCTTCAGAAGGAAGCCCAAAAGAAACATTGCTGATTCCGAGGATGGTGAGTGTACCTGGGAACTCCTTCTTGATGGCAGTTAATCCTTCAACTGTTTCGGCAGCTCCATTTCGATATTGCTCATCTCCCGTTCCAACTGGGAAGACGAGTGGATCAAAGATAATATCCTCCGGATGAATTCCATATTTCTTCGTCAATAACTCATAGGAACGACGGGCAACCTCAAGCTTTCGTGCAGCACTTACCCCCATCCCCTTCTCATCAATCGTTCCGACGACAAGGGCTGCGCCATATTGTTTCGCCAGCGGAATGATACTCTCAAATCGCTCTTCCCCGTCCTCAAGATTGATGGAGTTGATGATGCCCTTCCCTTGGGAATAGCGAAGTGCTCGTTCAATGACGGCTTCATCTGTTGAATCAATCACAAAGGGAACCTTCACTTTATTGGCGACAACCTTCATGAATTGCTCCATATCCTCTACCTCATCGCTGTCAGGGTCAGCCAGACAGACATCAATGACATGCGCTCCCTTTTTCACCTGTGCGCGGGCAATTTCAGCAGCCTCTTCAAAGGCCCTTTCTTTAATAAGCCGTTTGAATTTACGTGATCCAATAACATTGGTCCGTTCTCCAACAAATAATGGGCGCATGGAATCGTCATAGGTCAGCGCTTCAATTCCTGAGAGCATATGCTTCATTTGAGGCTCCGGTGCTCTGCGGGGCTCAATCCCTTTGACTGCTTCGGCAATAGCCCGAATATGATCTGGGTTCGTACCGCAGCATCCGCCGACAAGATTGATCCATCCTTTTTCCGCGAATTGCTTGATTTTCTTAGATAAGGATTGCGGCGTTTCATTGTACTGCCCGTTCTCATCTGGCAGCCCTGCATTTGGGTAACAGCTGACAGCACTTGGCGTCAGCTCGGATAAACTGCGCAGATGCTCGGCCATGAATTCTGGACCTGTTGCACAATTAAGCCCAATCGCCAATGGATTCATATGGGCGGACGATATATAAAATGAATCGATCGTTTGTCCGGCAAGTGTTGTTCCCATTGGCTCAATCGTCCCTGATAGAATCAGCGGAAGCTCTCTCCCTTTTGAGACGAAGGCATTCTGCATTCCGATATACGCAGCCTTTACATTCAGCATATCCTGGCTGGTCTCAAGGAGGAGCAGATCAACTCCGCCGTCAATTAAGCCCCTCACCTGGGTTTCATAGGATTCGACGAGCGTCTCAAATGTCGTTCCTCCGGTTACAGATAAGGTCTTGGTTGTCGGTCCCATTGAGCCGGCTACAAAGCGCGTCCCGTCTTCTGTTCCGAGACCATCGACAGCCTCTCTCGCAAGCTGGGCTGATTTCACATTCAACTCATAGGCAAGATGGCTTAATCCATATTCATCTAGGACAATCGGTGTCGCACCGAATGTATTCGTCTCGATAATGTCAGCTCCCGCAAGCAAATACTGCTCATGGATGGTTCGAATTGCATCCGGTCTTGTGATGGACAAATATTCATTGCACCCATCATATTCCTCCCCTCCAAAATCCGCTTCCGTCAGATTAAGTGCCTGGATCATCGTTCCCATTGCCCCATCAAGGATGACAATTCTCTCATTCAGTAAATCTCTTAATTTATGTGAATTCATTGTTCAAACACATCCCCGCTTATGACTGATTTCTTCGTGCTGGCGTATGCCACAAGTTCTCCGCTTAATTCATATCTCATAAAAGGTGTAATAATATAATGTCCGTTAAAATATTCTGCCGCCGCATCCAAAAGCTCCTTAGAAATGGCGAGACTTTCCCTCATCGATGCCTCCGCATCTGTTCCTGCCTTTTCCATTGCACGCAGCACAGGCTCCGGCAAGGTAATTCCCGGCACCTCATTATGCAGGAACGAGGCATTCCGGTAACTCGTCAGCGGCATGATCCCAATAAAGATTGGGGCTTTAATATGCCTGGTCGCTTCATAAACTTCCCTAATTTTCTCGACGGAAAATACCGGCTGCGTGAGGAAATAATCCGCTCCCGCCTGGATTTTCTTCTCCATTCTCACAACAGCCTTATCCACATATTTTACATTTGGATTGAAAGCCGCAGCCACCTCGAAATTCGTTTGTCCGCCCAGCGATTTCCCCGAATAGGAAATACCCGCATTGAACTGTTTGACTAATGAAATCAAGTCAATGGAAGACAAGTCATAGACAGAGGTTGCACCTGGAAAATCACCGATTTTCGAGGGATCTCCCGTTACAATTAGGACCTCATTAAGCCCTATTGTGTGCATCCCCATTAAATGAGATTGCAAGCCGATGAGGTTGTGGTCGCGGCACGTCAAATGGACAAGTGGATTCTTCTTCAGCTCAGCCTTCAGCAAGGAAGCAATCGCGACGTTTGATATGCGAGGGGAGGCCAGAGAGTTATCCGCTAGCGTAATGGCATCAGCCCCCATCTCGTGCAAATATCGACTCCCCTTCATGAACTCTTCCACTCCAAGCGTTTTCGGCGGATCCAATTCTACGAGAATAGCAGGCCCTTTCTTCACCTTCCCTAAAATCGTCTCTTTATCCGGCTGTCGAAAATCATAGGTGTAGACATGGGATTTTCGGCTGATGACCTCCTTCTTTTCTGTCAAAGGCACAAGACCAAGAATCCCCTTTTTAATGGCCCGTACATAGGCGGGCGTTGTCCCGCAGCAGCCGCCAATTAACCGCACACCCTGTTCCACGAGCTGTTTCGCTGCGCTGACAAAATAATCTGCATCAGTCGAGTAAACATAACGGCCATCCGTAAAGTCGGGCAGACTCGCATTAGGATAGGCAGAGTAGAAGGCATCTTCTCTTAATGGCACCTCCTCGAATGAACGAATCATATGGTAGGGCCCCATGCGGCAATTTAACCCAATGATATCGGCTCCTTTTCCTTTGATCAGGTCAAAGGCATCCTTCACCTGCATGCCATTTTGAAGCAGGCCGACTTCATGCAAGGAAATATTGGCGACAATCGGTAAATTCGTTTGCTTTCTTGCTATCTCAAGGACATGTAATAATTCCTCTAGGTCATAATAGGTTTCCAGGATTAGACCGTCCGGCTCTTCTAGAAGAAGCGCATCCAGCTGCTCCTTGAAATAGGTCCCAATCTCCGTCAAGCTTAGCTCGGATTTCCGTACGCTGCGTAGCCCGCCTATCGTACCAAGGACATAAACCCGACCTGCTGCCGCTTCCTTGGCAAGCCTGACTCCCTCCCTGTTTATCCGCTCAACCTCACCTTCAAGTCCGTAGCGCTTCAGCTTATGATAGTTAGCTCCAAATGTATTTGTTTGAATCAGATCGGCACCTGCTTCTATATATTCCTTATGTAATTCGGCAATCCGTTCTGGATTGGTGAGATTTAATTCCTCATAGCATGTATCTATCCCAAAGGAATAGAGCAATGTACCGCTCGCTCCATCTCCAACAAGGATTTCCCCCTTAAGTCTCTCTAGTAAACGCATCTTTTCCCCTCCCCTTGAGTATGCAGATGGATGTCCGATTATAAAGAAAGAGCCTTTCAAAAATGAAGGCCCCAGTTATGTACGGCACTCATCTTTCAAGCTAAGCTTGCTGGATTTAGCACCTTGGACACTGTTTGTCCAGGTTGCTGAGGTTTCGCAGGGCCAGTCCCTCCGCCTCTCTAGATAAGAAAATATTGGATTGTTTATTAAATTTACTACAAATTTTCAGTAATTTCAATTTATTTAGAAAATTATTCTCAGAAAGTTACCCCTCACCCATATTTGGGTAATAAGGGAATGAGGTGAATGATGTATGAAGGATTTCGTTTCAAAGCAATTTAAAGAACCAAAGGGATTGATTGGAAAAGCAGCAGGCAAGGTCATGGCAGTTGAAAATGGCGTATTATATGATTGGACCTTCAAGGAGCTCGGATTGGTAAATGGAGATAAAGTACTCGAGATTGGATTTGGCCCAGGTGAGGGGCTGCATATGCTTCTCTCTTCCTTCCCGAAATGCCGTCTTGATGGCTTTGATCCATCACAGGCAATGATAGACTTGGCCAAAGAGCGAAATGAAGACTCCCTGAAAAGCGGGCGTCTCACCATCACGCTTGGAACAGCTTTAGATGTACCATTAGAGAATCAATATAACCGTATATACAGCGTTAACAGTTTCCCTATGTGGGAGGAAAAAGAAACCTCCCTTAGCCGTTTGCATGCCCTTTTGACAACTGGAGGAAGCCTCACCATCACCGTCCAGCCCCGGCAAAAGGATGCCACCATCAAACACGCTGCCAAGCTCTCCCTCGAGATTTCGTCACTCATGAAAAGGACTGGATTCCATTCCATCAGAACAAATGAAATGGAGCTGAAACCATGTACCGCTGTTTCCGTCAGCGGGATAAAAGGGGACTAAGCTATTTTAATAAAGATTGTAAGAGGCACCCTAAAAGTCAGAATCAAAATCTACCTTTTGGGGTGTTCGATTATCACGAACTAATCAGCTATTGGATATGATTCTTATCAATCAGTTAATAACTCAGCCTTATACGTAGACCGAATATTTACCGGTATTTTATTAAAAATGTGAAGGGGAATTCCCCTTTCACACTTTTAAAGTGTGTATGGAATCTCCAATAATAAATAAAAAAATGGGGTAAGTTGGTTCGTAAACAAACTCCATCCAGCCCTCTGGAATGTGTATCTCTTTCATCACATATATTAATTCCTGAGAAGTATTCTTCACTTAATTGGTTTTCTACTAACATTCTTAATTTAAGACCCATTTTATCTGAGAATCCTAAGTCAGTATAATTCGCTTCTATATTCTCTCCCCTTAGTCCGGTTTATTCAGTAAAATACTGCTGCCCTTACTAATTAAACCACATGTAACGAAACTGCTCTATTTGTCCAATAAGGTATCAGTAAAAAAAGCGTCAATCCTTCTTGGATCAACGCCCTCATTTGCTGAACCGGAATTTATCCCAGATAGTTTCTTCCACCCAAAAATATCTTTCGTGGGAACACACAGCTAACATACATTTATCATTTTGATAAAACATTAAATCTTCTGGCAGCCCTCCAATCCAATCAAAGATGGAATGACTATGTTCTTTCAAAAACTGCCTTGTAGCATTATTTAATTGGAAGTAATAAACATAGGCTGTATCTTCAAGAAGCATTTGGGTCTCCCACTCTTTTTGGATTCGTCTTTCAATTAGATGCCATTTAATATCGGATATAAGATTGTCAACATAGGCAAGACGCTCTTCTTCAATCTCCATCAATTGTCTATTTTCTACAAAGGCAAAGCGATTGCATTCCCTTGAGAGTATGTCTATTAATTGCCCATAACGCTTCCCCTTAACATTTTCATATATCTCTAACATATCCATCTCACCTCAATATATCATCTCTATTAATACTTTTTTCCACAAATTGAAATTGGTTAGACATATTACTAGAGAGTCTTATCCAATTTTCGAATCTTTGAGCGGGAAATGAAATATACATTGCCCAAAATATCCATTTTATCTCCCTTTATCCGTATTGCACAATCTTTGTTAGACGCATAAATATTCATTTCTTCCGATAAGGGAGACAGTTCGCTTTGAACCAATGCAATGTTATTTTCAAGATCAAAATGAGACAGGACGGAAAAATCGTCAAGACCGATTCCATCGTAAACAGAGCTCATTTCAACCTTATAGCCCAAGTTTTTCGAACATAACCATTTAGCGGACATATTGATCGCACCAGCGCTTGCACCCATCACAACAGCTCTACTTTTTATAATTGAATCCGACAATTCATATTCCATTAAAAACTCATTTTGTTTAAGAGTATTTCCACCCAACAAGAAAATAACTGAAGCATTTTGAATGACGGATTGGGCCTCTTCTTTCTGAACGCGATAATTAATTAAATGATATTCTTCAAACATAATGCCGGCCTGGTCAAACCACGAGCGTTCAGTAGCCCCATCATCCTCATAACATAATGGATTCGAACTAATCAAAGCAAGCGATTTTCTATCCATTATATCCTCCTGTAACACCCTCCCTAGATTATCCGGAAAAAAATGATTAAACCAACCTAAATAATAATGAGTTTTCATAAGTTCCCCCTGTAGCAAAGTGTAAATACCATTCATTTATTGTGTTACTCATTCTATTTTTTTGTTACCAAAACCATTTCCATGCCAAATGAAGACCTAATCCCAATAATTAAAGATAATGTCCCCTATTCTTTCAGGCTTCCAATAAGCTATTTGCTTCAATTCATCATCATTGAGATTATTTTCATTTTGCACACTATTCTTTTTTGATCCTAACTTCAGTATCACAGGTTCATTCAGTTTCTTTGTATCTAGAACATTATAAAAAGGACTAAATAGTGTAACTAACTCAGGCTCATCAAAAAATGCAACCTTCCCGTATTCCACCTTATTTGCAAAGGCCATAAATGGATAATGTGCATTAAGCAATATATGTAAATGTTTATTAAAAACTCTAGCTTCGACATCAAAAAAATTAGTACCCATTTGTGGTCCTTTAAACCCTACTATCACGCCGTTCAGATGGGGTATGAGACTAAAACAGTTCTGCTTAAATTGTTTTTCGTCAATTGTTGGCGGTTTTTGATGGTTTGCACTATAAAAACCAGTTATGCCGTTAGGAAGTATCATGTAACAACACCTTCATTATTATTTATTCCTGGCCAATTGAACCATAATGTGTACAGCAATATTAAACTGTCAATAATACTAAGCTTTCAGCTCTTTTATCATATCTGCATATCTATCTAGCACTCGATCTTTTTCTAAGGTTTTTAGTGTTCTTTCTAAAATAGACGGATCTATCCTACCGCCTCTGGCACCAAGATAGAAGTGTACCCTAACTGCGTCTTTCATTTTTCGACTTTTACTATCAATTAGCTACATTACATAATTCTCGGTAATGTTCTTATTAGGATATTTCAAGAGATGGAAAAGGAGATCATCAACTGTTTCAAGTTGTAGTTCCTTCTTTTATGCGATAAGCATTGAATCGAATGTTGCCGTCAATCTGTTCTATTAATAGCTTTCGGTATTTTTAGGGAGTATACATCCAAGAGTTTCTTCAGCTTTTCGGTAGTCAGTTTTCGTTAATGACGCATTCATATCGTAATCCTCATGATTTTTCAAACAAATTTCATAATTACTCCTTTGTAATAATCGTATTTATAATAACTTATTCGACAAAATCCCATACTGTCCTCTCTCAGATGGCTTCTTGTTAAACTAATCAGCCCAGTTTGTCGAATAATAAAAAAGAGCTAATCATCCTGATAGCTCCTGGTAACTATTGGTGTAAGGGGAATATCTACCTTCTGCGATAAATGTTCATCTTATATTGGGACCATTCTTCATTCAGCTTATTCAGATGTGTTATCTTCCAAGGGTTGAATAAAGTTTGCCCGTTTTTATTAAAGAAGAGATTATCCCCTATATGATAAGCAGCATGCTTAATACTCTCATCATTTACCCAAATAACAATGTCTCCCGTTTAGTCTAAGAGGCTGACGCCTCTTCCTTTAAGGAGGTAATGCAGTGGAAAATAAGCAAAATATATATAAAAGATAAGGGGTAAATGAATTTAGTATTTTTTAGCTGGCAGGTTTAAAATATTTCAAAAAAGTATAATAGTATAATGATTAACATATAAAGGAGGGCTAACGTATGAAAACTGCTAAGCTTATCGTGGGGATTATTAGTATAATTCTTTTTATAATCATTACTCTTCAGTCATGTGTTGCAGGAATCGGTAATTCACTGGAAGGTAATGGGGAAGTAAGCGGAAGCGCCGGATTATTGCTTGCATTCTGTATGTTAATAGCAGGTATTGTAGGGATTAGTACTAGAAAGAGTAAGGGCGGCGGCATTACTGCAGGTATCTTCTATGCTATCGGAGGCATCATCGCTATTGCGAATGTCGGAACGTATGCAGACTTGAAAATCTGGGCTATAATTAGTTTCATTTTTGCAGTCATATTTTTAATAGGTAGCTTTTATCCAAAAAAACAATACTCTAAATAATTCATGCAAAAAAGATGACAGAGCTTTGTCATCTTTTTTGCATTACTAATTGTTTCTTGATTTGGATGTTTAGCTTATTGAAAAATCGAGCCATCCTGTCAACAGCGAATATAAATTCCCCAAAATCAGCGGTCGAAAAATCCCCATTTTCATCACTTAATTGGTACGGGTTGAATTCCAGCTTTCTGCTTTTCTCGCAGTCTATAAGATTCTCCCTTCATATTAAAAGTGGTGGAGTGATGAAGTAGCCGGTCTAAAACAGCCGTTGCTAAGACATCATCTCCGAAGATTTTCCCCCATTCAATATAAGATTTATTAGAGGTGATAATGATGGAGCCTGACTCATACCTCTTCGAGATTATTTGAAATAACAGGTTGGCACTAAGCTCATCAAATGGGAAGTATCCCATCTCATCTAAAATCAGTACATTAAAGTTGGACAGCTTGTTTACCATACGACCAGTGGTTCCACGAGAATTCGCTTTTCTACACAATGCGATGAAATCATCACAACGTGTATAGTAAGCTGAATACCCTTGGCTTAAAGCTTCTAATGCTAGACCGATTGCGAGATGTGTTTTCCCGACTCCCGGTGGACCAAGGAGTAAGACATTCTCCCCATTCCCGATGAACCTGCAGGTCATGATTTCCTTGATCCGCCTCTCACTAACACTGGATTGAAACTCAAAATCAAAATCCTGTATCCTTTTCATATAAGGCAATTTTGCTTTCTTAATACGCCTGTCGAGTGATTGTTGTTCCATCACTTCAATTTCTTGTTTTAAAAGTGTGTCTAGAAATTCAGAATATGGTACATTATGTTTAGAGGCATCTTCAAGAATGGCCTCAATTTGTTGGGCAGTGCTCGAAAAGCCCACTCGATGTAAACGTTCAGTTAAAAGTCTGTTATTCATCTTGTTTCACTTCCTTTTGACTGTTCTTCATACACTTGGAGGGAACGCTGTTCCACCTCAGGTCCAGGGAGAGAAATGTGACGGGTCGCCAAACCATTTGTAGTCACATTCATCTCCTTTTTTTCTTTCTCCTGATAGTGGTCTATCTGAGACAAAGATGTTGCTTTTCCCGTGATAAGGGGATGAGAGGCAATGCAGTCTAAACCATCGTATACATCTATGTGATGATCAAGTGATTGTTTTACTTTCAACTTACGTCCTTTGAACCGAATAGGGACGGAATACTGTTTACCCTCGTAATCAATGACACCTTTCGGTCCCACGATGACCTCAGTCCATTTATGAATAGGGAACATAGGGCGTTGATTCCAATTTAATAAATGATCCTGTTCAGCCTCGAACCGTTTAATAGGTGGTTCTTTTGTCGTTTGATTTGGCTTCTTGTTCGCTGTTTGATCTAGCCACACCTGCAAGCTTTCATTCAGTTGGCTTAACGTAGAAGGCAATTTTCTTTGCATAAAGTTCTTTTTCAAGTAACCAACTGCACTCTCTACTTTTCCTTTCGTTTGAGGACGTGCCGGCTTACAAGCTTTAGGGACAACTCCATAGTACGCCAGAAATTCTTCGAATTTGCGATTAAATCGAATTTCAGCTGGTGAATGTTTGATAACTACCGTTTTCATATTGTCATAAAGGATCTGTTTAGGAATACCGTTGAAGTAAGAAAATGCGTTCATATGGCATTTCATCAACTGTTCTAGGTTCATAGTCGTGGTGACTTCCATATACTTCATACGGGAGAAACCGAGCACCATGACAAATACGTATAACTTTTGAAGACGACCGTCAACCATCTGTTCCCCTAACTCTGCCCAATCCATTTGAGCTTGTAGACCGGGAGGCGTTTCATACCGGATGCTGGATTGTTTGTTCGGTTTCTGGCGATAAAGCCTAACAAAGTCTCGAAGTATGGTCATCTGCCCTTGATACCCCATCGATTTAATCTCCTCTAAAAGAACCACACAGTTCGTTGTTCCTTCTTTCAAGCGTTGAAGAATATACTCTTCATAATCAGCTAATAACTTCTTTTTCTGGGTATTCCCAACCTTCCTTTTTTGATAGTTTGGTAGCTCTGATTGTTCTATGTATTTCTTGATTGTCTTACGGTCAAAGCCAGTCTCTTCAGCGATTGCGGTAATTGTCCAGCCTTTCTGATAGAATTCTTTAATCATAAAATACTCCCCTATTCGAATCATGCCTCTCCACTCCAATTCAATTGTCGCTTTGAGACCATTATCCGTTAATTTTGGGGAATTTTGAAACCGTTTATATTGGGGATTTTATCACCGTTGTTAACAATCCAACTAATCAGCCGACGCCACATATAAAACTCAGCGTGAATAGGAACATAAATGGATTCTTACCGTTCGGGATTGCTGAAGAAAATATTTGGCAATAAGTTAGATTTATTTATAGGTAAATTTCGGAATGCAAAATAAAAAACTTTTTGTATGTGGATTCTTCATGTTCGCCTTCGATTCGCGCCAATAATGGACTTCTGCTATCATATGAAGATGTTCATAGGTTTTTCTCTTAACCTTAATTTCTTCAACAATTTCGCCTAAATATCCTGTTTCTTCGGTTATTTCTCGAAGACAGCACTCTTCGAATGTCTCACCGTGCTCTTTTCCTCCCGATGGAATGGACCACGTTTTATCCTCTTCTGGCTTTCCTTGTAAAACCATTAACAATTGTCCATCTTCATTCATACACACACCTGATGAACCAAACCATTTTTTCACTTTACAATCCTCCGTCTTTAATGGTTTTGCTTATAAAATTCTATTAAGTTTTTGAAGTTCCTTCTTCCTCAATCCTGCCGGCTTAGTTGATCAAGATTATGTTTTATCTTATTTTGACAGAGAATCTATTTTTATACAAAAAAAGACCAGACTCTTTTTCTGAAATCCAGCCAAATTTTTCGAATGCAAATTATGCCTAATCTTATTCTTTCACACACAATCACTAACCTTAATTCTCCAAATCATATGATCATTTCCACTGCCCCAATAATCCCTTAACCGGTATTCAGGCTCTCCAAATTTCTTCTTCCAAATTCTTTGTGCGCGATTATATCCACTATCTAAACAAAATTTCTCAACCCCATTTTTTTGCAACACCTCAAAAATTGCCTTCAATAATCGATTCCCCACTCCATTCCTTTGAGAATGAGGATGAACAAATACTGTACCGACCTCAATCAATCCTTCGTAAGCATTGTTTGTCAATTTTTTTATAAGATTACTTACTGGACCATATTCAATTGACCCAATTATAATGTCACCGTTAAAAGCAATTAAGAAGAACCTTTTCTCCCCATTGCTTTCAAAATCACTTTTTATATACTCTTTCTTAATGTCTATTTCAGCCTTGATATCATTCCATTTATCCCCTATGCCCTCTTTAATAAACGTATCAGTTATGACGGTTTTAAAAAAATCATTTAACTGGCTGATGTCTTCAGGTTTCGGTCTCCTAATCTCTACATTGAGCATCATAATTCCTCCAAGCTTTCATCCATCGTTCAGTAATCTTTCTCATTCATTTATATTCCACCTACTAGTTGAACGAACCTGCCAAGCTTTATCGGATCGAAAAAATGATTCCTGATAATCGATCTCCCTCTCAAAAAAAGCCTTCATAAGAACTCAGCAAGAGCTCTGAATGAAGGCTTTTTCAGCTATTTTTTCTTCTTTCCTCCGCGGTATTCCCAGTACTTGAATACCTCTGCCGTAATAATCAGCCAGACACCGCCTGCTGCATAGCCGGCAAGAACATCGCTTGGATAATGGACGCCAAGATAGATTCGGCTATAGCCCATTAATATAATCATCACGGTGCAGACTAAATAGACTGGAAGGCGTATATGCCAGTTCTTCGTCAAGCGGGTCGCGATAATCATCAACGCTCCATACAAAATGAAAGAGGACATGGAATGCCCGCTCGGAAAGCTGAATCCATTCTCAACGACAAGGGGATTCAAGGACGGGCGTTCACGTTGAAAGGTCCATTTCAGGTATTTGTTCACGTAGGCTCCGGATAAGCAGACAAATAGGAGGAATGCCGTACTCAAATAATGGCGCTTCCAAATAAACCAGATTGAAAATAGGACTACTAGCACGATGTTTCCCTTAATCGTCCCAAGGCTTGTCAATAAAAGCAGGACATTGGTGCTCATATCGTTGATGCTCCCCTGGACCACTTGGATGATACCTAAATCAAATCGGTGCAGGCTGTCGCCGTCAATTCCCCTGGCAAGATGAACAAAGAGATACGTTAATCCGGCCAGGATTATGAGGGAGATGAGAAGCCTGCCTGCTTTAAATTGCAGTCGCCCGCTCCATGGCACAATTAATCACACACCTTACTCTTTTGGATAATAAGAAAACTATATGGCCTCAATTATTTTTTTCACATGGCTGACAAAGGCATCATATGCTTTCGTTTCATTTTCAAAGCTTTCTCTCTCACCAAAATGAATCTTCTTAGCCTCTAAGTCTACAGTCAAAGTCTGTTTATACTCATAGGTGGCATTCCCGATTAAATCAATCCATGTTTTCTCTGGCAGATCGTGAACATGACACTTTACCATCCCTCCTGGATTATAAACATCGAGCAGCACTTCATCCTCAAGATTCTCCTCCCACTTTGTCACAAGGCTGGAAGCAGACATCGCCGTACCGCATGCATTCGTGAAGCCCACCCCGCGTTCATATGTACGTACGAATATACTTTGGTCACCCATTACATTAATAAAGCTCACATTAACACCATCTGGGAACCATTCATTCTCTCCGTTTACATACTTCGCTATTCTTTCCTGCTTATCCGTCGCAAGAACCTCCTTGCCAACAATGCTGATTAGATGCGGGTTTGGCACGGAAAGAGCGGTGAAAATCAGCTCATCATCCAAGAATGGCAGGCGCTCATGAATGATTTCACCCATATCCGTATTCATGGGCAGAGCTTTCGTGGACTTCAATACAGGAGATATCTCCACTCGATAGGTCGGAATATCCGGGAAGATTTCCGCTTCTTTTCTCACTGCAAGGTCAGCTTTCATCGTTTCAATGACGAGCTGGTCCTTCCCTAGCTTTTCTGAGACATAACGACCTACACAACGAAGTCCGTTTCCACACATAGATGCCTCTGTTCCGTCAGAATTAAAGATTCTCATTTTGGCGTCACAGGTGCTTGAGGCTTGTACGAATAATATTCCGTCAGCTCCCTCCTCTTTCGTCCGCCTGCATACCGCTAGAGAAAGCGCACTCCTCTCTTCCTCGGTGATTGGCAGATTTTCGTTCATCTCATCAATTAAATAAAAATCATTATTTGAACCGTGTACTTTAATTACCTGAATATCCACAGCTTGTTGCTCCCTTCACTCATATGCTTTTCAATAATAAATTATTCCTCTATTATATGACAAAACCCGATACAAACCATATGATTTTTCCATCAATGATTCTGAGCCTGTAAATAATCCACACAATAGCTGAAAACAATACGCTTCTCATCTTCAGTTGCATTCAAAAAGGTTAGGACCGGCATATTAGCATCAAGGAACCGTCCGCTAGTATAGGCAGGCATCCAGCCGCTATTAAACGCTGCAATAGCTTGCTGATTCCTCGAGTGAGCGATGGAAAAAGCAGCGCTGTGCTCCATTTCCCCTTCATATTGCCTGATGCCATACTCATTCGTAACACCGCTCTTTCTCATTTCCTGCCTGTAGACACCAATCCTCCTCTCCTCTGCATCTAGGATGGAGATGGCTCCATTCAGCCCATATTTTACTTTATATTCTGCCAGCATATTCCCCTCATTATCACATAATTGATAGCTTCTCGGCATGAGCAGAAGAAGGGACGCAGGCATAATCCACATCGCTATATTGGTTCGTTTATCCTTTAGACTTCCAGCATAAACCCCGTCACCAGTAAAAAAAATCATATGCAGCGTTGGAGAGGGCAAAAAGGCTATGAATAATTGATTCTCATCCAAAGGGGATGTCGTTCTATTCGTTTCATCATAGGAGAGCTTACTCTTATTGATCAAATGCATACCAAACCGGTTAAGAGATAGAAGCATCAGGACGAGCAATGGAATAACCCCAATCCCGCTCCATAAATAATGCCCTCTCGTCACATATACCAACAGCCCGAAGCAGGCCACGGAAGCAAGTAAGTAAGCCAAGGATTCTCCGATATAGATCTTCATGATTCGGCTGTAATATTCCTTCGTCGTCATCCATCTTTCACCACCAACTTGTCAGGCTTCACGTTACAGTCATTCTAAGTCTATGTAACATCTAGCAAATTTAGTATTAGAATCTATTAAAAGATTATCGCTCGTTCGCAGGTTAAGTGCTTTATTTACTAGAATGTAAAAAAGCAGGTGACATGTATTCACCTGCTTAGCCTGTCCATTATTTAATAAATCGTATAATGA
Organism: Bacillus sp. FJAT-27916; assembly: GCF_001183965.1. Lineage (GTDB taxonomy): Bacteria > Bacillota > Bacilli > Bacillales > Pradoshiaceae > Pradoshia. The sequence goes on along the minus strand of NZ_LFZV01000001.1, from coordinate 1,744,381 downwards.
GCGGTATCTGATAATACTCTCCGCTGAACGCTTTAACTGCTGCAATAATCGTAAAGATTAACACATACGCACTGAGCACCCATGCCAGTATGATGCCTATTCCAACAAACACCAGTATAAATGCGATAAGTGTATAGATCGTGTAGCTGATTAAGAAATTAAAATATTCCTTGCAGTGATAGTTTACAAATTCAGAATCATTTCTCTTAAGCAGCCAAATCACGAGCGGTCCGAACAAAACGAAAACGAAACTGCTTAAATAGACTGCCCCCGCCCATATTTTGTCATTGCTATGTACCATATGATGTCCTCCTCTAGTTGTTTCACTATTAATTACGTTAGATTTCCCTAAATGTTTCAATAAACTTCATACCATTTATCGGAAGGACATACAATGGATGTAAAAGCGCAATCTGAGGAATTAGAAGGGGTGAAAGCTATGTTTGCTGAATGGAAGGCAATGATTCTTGGCGTCATACAGGGATTAACGGAGTTTCTGCCCATCTCGAGCACTGGGCATCTATATATAGGCCGTCATTTGTTTGGATTGGACGAGGCCGGACTGCTCCTTGATACCCTGCTGCACACTGGAACGTTGCTTGCCTTATTCATTTTCTATTGGCAGGAGATTCTTAAACTGCTTCGCAGACCATTCTCGAAAATGACCGGATTATTAATAATCGGGACATTGCCTGCAGTCATAGCCGGAGTTCTCCTAAATGATTTTTTTGAGGAAATTTCAAAGACCGGTGTCACCATTGGATGGGAATTCCTTGCTACAGGACTTATTCTATGGTGGGCAGATATTATGCCGAAGCAATCGAGGGGTATGGAGGACATTACCTATAAGAACGCCTTATTCATCGGAGTTTTTCAAGCTGCTGCCATCTTCCCTGCCATCTCCCGCTCCGGCTTTACGCTTGCCGCTGGTTTAATGAGCGGACTAAATAGGGAAACAGCCGCTTATTTTTCCTTCTTATTATCCATTCCCGTCATTTTCGGGGGAATTCTGTTTAAAGGGGCAGATCTATTGAGCGGGCCTGTTGAGGCAATCAGCTTTAAAGGCTTATTAATTGGGACTTTATGTGCGGCAGTGTTCGGTTATCTGGCTGTTTCCTGGATGATTAAGTACATCAAAAATCATTCATTAAAGCCTTTTTCTCTCTATGTCATCACGCTTGGAATCCTCATTCTCTTCCTGCAAACAATTGGTGTTTTTTAATGAACTTTCTTCACAAAAATACACGAAGAAAAATTACGAAAAATGACGAATAAAAACTATTTCCTTTTTGCAAAAATTCTTGTATTATACTTTCAGTAATATAATTTCATAAGAAGCAAAAATTAGGGAAGGCAAATGGTGCGCCACCAGTAATGGTCCTAGTGGGTTCGATTCCCACCCCGAAATTTTTTGATATTACATTAAAAAATTTCGAGGGGAAATCGCAGTTAGCGGCTGCCCTCATACGGAGGCGATCTGTATGTTGAAGAAACGTGAATTATCTGACTGTCCTGTTCTTTTTGATTTAATGACCCATCCCGACGTCTATCCATTTGTTCGTCACAAAACGAAGCAATATGAGGAGTACTTGTTTATCACCAAGCAGACGATTGAAGCAGAGGAACGAGGAGAACTGATCTCCCGCACCATCCTTGATGAATGGGGCAATCCGATAGGGACCATTACACTGTACGATATATCAAACAATGCTGGATTCTTAGGCACTTGGTTAGGGAAGCCGTACCATGGGAAAGGCTTTAACGCTTTGGCTAAACAGCAATTCTTTGATGAATTGTTTTTCACGCTGGATATTGAGACGGTCTTTCTTCGTATTCGGAAGAATAATATCCGATCGTTGAAGGCAGCTTTAAAAATGCCTTACACGGTTGAAGCCAATGAAACACGTTCAGCTTTATATGATGAAATCAATGCAGAAGGACCTATATACGATCTTTTTGAAATCTCAAAGGACCATTTTACTTTGGCCCAAAAGCGGCTTGACACCGAAGTGCCCGCTGAAGTTTCCATATACGGAGCCAAAGAAGCATAAAGCATAAAGAAGGTGTATGACAGGCAAGGCAATCTTGCAGCTCTGTCACACACCTTCTTTACATTTACATAGCGGATATTTTGTTTTTTGCTCGAGCCTGTTCGTACAGCTGCCGAAGTATGTAGGTTTTATACAGTTCAAGCTTCCGGCGTTCAATTGGATGTTTCGTTACACCCATTTCCTTTAATCTAGCCACGTACCAACCCTTCGATCCTATATAAGCCATGTTCTCTCCCCCCAAAAAACCGCTGCTGCAGTCTTTTAAAGATTGTATGGGGCAATATTGGAGAATATTCATCATTTCTTATTTTTCTATTTCCTTTTTCAGAGTATGATAGATACTAGCGAAAAAAGATTCTATTCGGAGGCTTCATTCATGGTTCAGTCACTATTTACTAAAGAAAAAACATCAAAGATGATGATTGTGTTTCTGCCGATTTTGATTACCCAGCTCGGCTTGTTCGCTATCAGCTTCTTTGACACCTTCATGTCCGGCAAATTCAGCCCCATTGATTTAGCGGGTGTCGCCATTGGAACATCCCTTTGGGTGCCTATCTATAATGGGTGTTCAGGCATTCTTTTAGCCGTGACTCCAATTGTGGCCCAGCTCTTCGGACAACGGTCAAAGCCCGCTCATATTAACCGAGCAGTCATGCAGGCGATCTACCTTTCCCTTATCATGAGTATCCTGCTTATCCTCTTAGGAGCTCTGATCTTACGTCCAATGCTTGGTCTCATGAATTTAGAGCAGGAGGTCGGACGCATTGCTTTTCAATATTTAGCAGCTCTTTCATTCGGGATTGTTCCACTCTTTGTTTACAACGTACTCAGATGCTTCATTGATGCGCTCGGAAAAACATCCGTTTCCATGTTCATCACGATTGTCACTCTTCCGGTAAATGTCGTGGCCAATTATGCCTTCATTTATGGTAAATTCGGTCTTCCTGCATTCGGAGGGGTCGGGGCAGGCATTGCTTCATCCATCACCTATTGGGTCATCATGCTAATTGCTATTGTGATCACGACAAGAGTGCATCCATTCTCTGAGTATGGATTACTGCGTTCTCTGCCAAAGCCATCACTCAGCGAGTGGGGAAATACACTGAAGATTGGACTTCCGATTGGCATGGCTATCTTTTTTGAAACAAGCATATTTGCTGCTGTCACTCTTTTCATGAGCTCTTATAATACCATTACGATTGCCTCCCACCAGGCGGCTATTAATTTCTCATCATTCCTCTATATGGTGCCGCTCAGCTTCTCGATGGCCCTTACGATATTAGTCGGTCAGGAAGCAGGGGCCAATCAGCTGAAACGGGCGCGGGAATTCAGCCTGATGGGCATCCTGTTCGCAGTTGGATTTTCCTGTATCAGCGCCATCATACTCTTAGTATTTCGAGATCAAGTGGCTTATTTATACACAAATGATCCAGAGGTAGCTATATTGACGGCGAAGTTCTTGATATTCGCTATCTTCTTCCAGCTATCTGATGCCCTTCAGGCGCCCATACAGGGGGCTTTACGAGGATATAAGGATGTGAATGTGACATTTTTCATGACACTCCTATCCTATTGGGTCATCGGCTTGCCGGCAGGTTATGCACTGGCCAACTACACCGCCCTCGGAGCGTTTGGTTACTGGATTGGCTTAATAACCGGCCTTGCCATCGGTGCTGCTGGGCTAAGTGCTAGACTAATCATTGTTCAGCGCAGAATAAGAAAGACAGCCTAATCAGCAAAAAACTCGCAAGTGCGCATTTGCAGCCTTGCGAGTTTTTTTATCGGTATTTAGACAGGACATCCTGTCCGCCTGTTACAGGAATAACTGCTCCTGTAATAAAGTCAGAATCCTCATTGCATAAGAAGGATATCACTCGAGCAATATCTCCTCCAGTACCAGGTCTGCCGACAGGTACAACCTCTGTTTTTTCCTTTCTGTCCGGATGATTCATTTCCTTATATGGAGGGACGATATCGCCAGGGCATACCATATTGACGGTAATGCCATATTCGGCCTCTTCGATGGAAAGTGTCTTGGTCAGAGAGGTCAATCCAGATTTAGCTGCCGCAAACGCTGACCGGTATTTCCAGCCTGGGGCTGTATTTGATTGGTCAAACCCCATGGTGATAATCCGTCCCCATCCATTCTCTCTCATGCGAGGAAGGATGCCGTGCGCTAGGAGAAACATGCTTGTCAGGTTCCCCTGAATCATATATTCCCATTCCTCCACCGTGTATTCTGCCATTGTTTTTCGTTCTTGAATATATGGGCCTGCATTATGTACGAGGATGTCTATGCCTGTACCAATCTGAGCACATTGTTTAAGCAGATTGGCATGAGACTCACGCTTCGCCGCATCATATGGAAGTGCAGCCGCTGTTATTTGATACTTTTCTTCGAGCTCAGCCATAAAGGACTCTGCTCGCTCCCTGCTATGCCGGTATGTTGTAATAATGGAATAGCCGTCCTGCGCTAATCGCTCTGCCGCGACTCGTCCAAGACCGCTTGCCGAACCGGTAATCAAAGCTGTCCGTTTCATCGACGTATAACCTCCAGACTCATTCACTAGAATACCTTTCCCTTTCTATTATACTGAACATTATGTACATATGACCATGATGATGATTAACGAATAGGGCCCAGTTCGCATATAGTAACTGTAACCCATCCTGCTCTCTTGAAAGTTGAGGTGATACATTGTTCCCTTGGAACCTTTTCCCTAATAACAAGCAGCAAATGCCTGATTGGATGAAATATTTGAATCAGTCTGGACTGGAAAAACAAATGGAACAATTGTTATCCATGCTATCACCTGAACAATTCGGGAGCCTGATGAAGCAAGGCTTGTCCAGTGACCAGAGGGAAGAAGCCGAACAAGAGAATGAACAACCCAGCAGGCATAAACCGGAGATATTCGAAACACATGATTATGTATTCGTACGCCTGCCTATACCGGAAGACGAATTGCCTCATCTGAAGCTGTATCATACGAATAATCGCATTATTCTACAGGGCTTGCCGCCCAACCGCGAAGAAAGCTTGACCTATCCCCTGCCATGTCTAGTCAAAAAGAAAGGGGCTAAATCAAGCTATAAAGACGGCATATTAGAAATTATCCTTTTCAAAATCCCTGATACTCAATACTCTGAAATATCCGTGCCTGAATGGTAAGAAACCGTATACGGCAGAGCTTTCCTCTGCCTATCTTTATTTCTCTCCCTGTAAGAATACAAGCCCTTTATCACCTGTTTGCCCCCATATCTCCACTTTGACAAAACGGAGCCTCTTTTGACAATCCAGAATTTCAAGCTTGCCATTCTCAATCTCCATCTTGTGAATCGTTGAGGCATAAAGTCCATTATCGGGACTAACATATAGCGATCCGTGGATCAGTCTGTCATTCGGATTGGCAATCGCCAGGGTAAAATGCTGCAACTTTTGAATATCAAAAATGATATGAGCCTTACCGGTTGATTTAATGAACAGCTCTTTCTTGATGTTCACGTATTCATTTACACTTAAGCTCCCCTTCGTCATTGCCTGGAACTCTCCGATATCCAACCCGGCAATCTCCTTAATGCGCAGCTCTGTCTGGTTATGCGTTTCCTGCATAAAGGAACGTTCTTCCCTCTGCAGCCGGTAGATTTGTCCTTGTTCGTGAACAATCCGGTTATTTTCATGCGTGGCCATCCATCCCCCTCCCCTTCTTTCGAGGATTCCTTACATAGATATATATGGCCTAATCATGAAAAAAAGACATTAAGGGGTTATTTCAAATGTCTCTTTAGGCATAGAATGCATATCCCGAGCAGTTACATGAGTGATAATGGTATAAAGCCCTTCTTCTGTAAATGATTTCTCCAATCGATATATACCGTTTTCTTGATGCTCGACCATAACTTTTTCTGTCTCTTCTTCTCCCTCACGTTCGAATTCAAACTCCACTTCCTTCGCATCTTCAACAGGTTCGCCGCCCTGTGTGACGATCGCTTCAAACACAATCTCCTCATTTACCTTGGCAGGACTTGTTTCAATCTCAATTTCTACCTGTATGGCTTCTGAAGCCATCCCGCTATCATGTCCCTTGTGTTCATCCTTCTGTTCTGCTTCCTGGCTTCCACAGCCGGCCGTAACCATCATCAACATGAAGGCTGCAGCTGCAAACAAAGTCCGCTTCTGTCTCAATCCTTCCATCCCCTTTTTGAATCCTTTAGCTACCTTTTCGAATAGCCCTTACGCTCTTTCGTTAATGTGATGCATATTCCCGCTCCTTTTAACGGAAAATAGGTTGAAAAAGGAGGTCGTTTGTCATGTCACATCCATATTGCTGCCCTAATTGTAAAACAAACCGTTCCCGCTTCAATGTTATTGAGCAAACCCCTATCTATGTAAAGCTTGACCCACACTCAGGGACCATTGTGCAAATGTATTCAGATGAAGAGCTTGAGGCTTTCCATCTGCCTTACAACGGACCCGGTATACGAGTGCAATGTGCATCCTGCGGATTGATTGAAGATGAGAAGACATTTATCGCCTTCGGCTTACGGAACAATTAGACAAATAAGGGATACTATTCCTTCTGTAGTGTATCTCACTTTTCATATGCAGGGCAATGGTTTCACCCTTTTGTCACAAATGAAGTCGAGCCAGCCCTACTTGTTCGACTTCTTTTTCTCCTTTTCCTAAAAAGACCATAAAAACATTGATTATTACTGAAAAATAATCACTATCATCAATCCTAACAGTATGGCGTTAGCAGCTGTTAGCAACATTGATAGCCATACCGCCTTCTTTGCCAGTGAAACTGCTGCACTAATGTACAATATGGGGAAGATAAGCCCCCATCTTTCAAATAGGGGTGTAGCTGAAAGATATAGGGACAAAGGCAAGATAAGTATGGCCGATACAAAAAGAAGGATGATTTTCTTTATACGAATGGCTAAAATGGCAATCAAAAGTGAAGCCAGCATTAAAGACATAAATAGCATGCTATAATCTCCTCCTCAATTTCACATGAACACTTTAGTAACTATTCCACAAACCTGTCATGCTTTCCTTCCCGCATACAATCCTCCTATTATAAATAGCTTTATTAAGTAAAAAAACCGTCATCCCTCTATAGGTATGACGGTTTCTTTATTATTACTTCAGTTCTTTCACAGCTGCTTCTACCTGTGGATCATCTGAATTAATCTTCTCCCGAAGCTCGTTCATCAGTTTTGTCGTTGTCTCTCCAGTGACAATGCCGGTTTGCTTAATTCCTTGATCTTTTTGGAATTGTTTAACCGCTGATGCTGTAGCAGCATCATAAGATGTGTCCACTTTACCTGGATTAAACCCAAGGGCCTCCAGCATTTTCTCTATGTTTTCAATATCTGCGGAGGATGTTCCTTCCTTCCATTCCTTTTCAGGATCAACATAGGTCAAATTAGCATATTCAGGGAGCTCAGCCTTCACATCCGGGCTGATGCCTTTCTTGTGAATCCAGTTTCCATCCGGTGTCAGCCATTTGGCGGTCGTGAATTTCAGATTGGAGCCATCTGTGAAATCCTGTGCGGATTGGACGGTGCCTTTTCCGAATGATTTCATGCCGACCAAAGGTATATCAGCTGATTCCTTCAATGCCCCAGCAACTATCTCAGAGGCACTAGCGCTTCCTTCATCAATTAATACAGTAGTTGGAAGGCTGACCTTATAACCGTTCCCGGTCGCTTTTGTGACCTCTTTATTGCCGTTTCGGTATTCCACCTGATAAAGGATTTCCCCTTCATCCACAAACATATTCGCAATTTCCTGAGCTTGGTCGAGAAGGCCTCCAGGATTTTGTCTTAAATCAAGAATAATCCCTTTTGCCCCATCCTTTTCTGCATTCTTTAATGCTTTTTCAAGCTCTTCAGCAGTATGCTCGGAGAAGCTCGTAATTTGAATCTTTTCAATATTATTTGAGACTGTCTCTGTATAGACAGTTTCGATTGGAATCGTATCGCGGACGATTTCAACCTTCATTGTATCGGATTGGCCGGGACGCTGAATGGTCAAAGTCACTTTTGTGCCTTTTTCTCCTCTGATTAACAAGACCGCATTACTTGACGACATTCCTTGCAGGCTTTCACCATCCACTTCAAGAATCATGTCACCAGCTTTTAAACCAGCTTCCTCAGCAGGTGCTCCCTTGATAGGTGAAACAATCACAATTTGGTCATTTTCTTGCTGAATTTCTGCCCCGATTCCTTCAAAGGAAGAAGAGATACTTTCATGGAAGCTTGTCGCTTCGTCCGTAGACATGAAATCAGAATATGGATCATCAAGGGACTCAACCATACCGTTAATGGCACCATTTACAAGTGCTTCCTCATCAACATCCTCGAAGTAATAATTCTCCAGTGTATTATACACTTCATAAAGCTTGGAGAAGTCTCCATCCGTATTAGTTGATAGAAGTGAACCTCCACTACCGGATTTCGATTGTGCCTTTTCCGTAAGAAGGTAAACCGTTGCGCCGACCGTCAGTAGTACAAGTGCCAGTGCACCTAAGACGATATAGATCCACTTAACCTTTATGTACCCTTTTTTCTCTGGGCCGTCATTCGCTTGCTGCTCCTGCCCTTGTTCTTGCTCCTTATCCAATTGACTCACCACTTTCACAATATCATATCAAGTGAAAACACACTTCATTATACCAAAAGTTGGTTTCATTCTTCCACAAGCTGGACATATTCCTCAAAAGACAGTCCTAGTGAATGAATGTCTTTCGCGACATCAATACCAACATAGCGGACATGCCAAGGCTCGTACATATAACCGGTGATGCTTTCTTTTCCTTCAGGATAACGGATGATAAAACCGTATTCTGATGAATTCTCTGCCAGCCACTTCCCTGCCGCCGTTTTACCAAAATCCTGGTTTAGATTAAAGCTGTTCTCTGCACTAGAGACATCCATGGTCAATCCAGTTTGATGCTCGCTTTTTCCCGGCTCTGCTACAGCTTGCTGAGCATGCTCTGCACCAGATGCTGCTACTTCAGCTGTATATAGCTGTTCCTGACGCTCATAAGAACGGAAGCCAGACACAGCAACGATTTCTACCCCTTCTTCTGAAGCTGCGTCAAACATCTCCGCTAATGCCTCGCCTGCCTCTTTCCTCATGAGTTTCTTTTCGTGTTTTTCATCAAATGAGAATTTCACCTCAGGAACAACCAAATCTCCCGGACGGTATCCGATTGGGAGGCTATAATCCTTATTGACCAGCACTTGAATATTCTCTGGATTTTGAATAAAGTTTACCCCGTCCTCGGTTTCGATTACATTCAGCATCTCTGCTGTCAGTGCATACTCTTCTTCCGGTGCTGTCTCTTCTTGTTCACCTTCTGTTTCCTGCATGCTTGCCGCTTCTTCTGCTTCTTCCTTGCTCTCGGTCTCCAATAACGAATTATTGCATGCTGTTAGAAGCAATGCCGTTGATGTCATTAATGCAAGAAGTGTCTTTTTCAATGCTCTCATCCCTTATCTTTCATTCTCTATCTTCTTCGTATGTAATGGATAAAGGCTTCGGATTAAACCGAAGCCTTCCACACTCTTTCTATTATACTTCAATAGCAGCGTCTAAAGCTACTTCTATCATATCGTTGAAAGTCGTTTGTCGTTCTTCTGCTGTCGTCTCTTCCCCTGTCAGGATGTGATCGCTGACCGTAAGGATGGACAACGCCTGTCTGCCGTATTTTGCAGCCAATGTATAGAGAGCTGTTGTTTCCATTTCGATAGCCAAGATACCATATTGTGCCCATAGCTCATGATTGGCTTTATCATTGTAGAATTGGTCTGCCGTAAAGACATTTCCCACTTTTAGATTGAGGCCTTTTTGAATACCAGTATCATATGCTTTCTTCAGCAAATCGAAATTGGCAGTCGGCGCATAGTCGATGCCGTCAAACAAGAGTTTATTCATGTTTGAATCGGTTGAGGATGTCATGGCAAGAATGACGTCTCTGACCTTTACATCTTTTTGAATGGCTCCGCAAGTACCGACACGGATTAACTTCTGAACATTATAACTGGACATAAGTTCATTGACGTATATAGAAATGGATGGCACGCCCATTCCAGTCCCTTGGACGGAAACACGTTTACCTTTATACGTACCTGTGTAACCAAACATATTTCTCACTTCATTATAGCAAACAGGATTCTCTAAAAAGGTTTCAGCAATATATTTTGCTCTCAGCGGATCTCCTGGAAGTAGTACTGTTTCTGCGATTTCATTTTCTTTCGCTCCGATATGTACACTCATCTTTGAATTTCCTCCTTACAGTTGGATATAACGTGATTCTATTCAAAGATTACTATATCATAAGCGCTTTAAAATGAAAAAAGGCGGACTATTCAGAATTCAACACACATGCAAGCGGTTAACCTCAGTCCATCCGCCAGATTGAAGCCTGTAATACCGTTTCTTTTCATAATGGTCTACAATCATGATAATATCTCCGCTCATGACCGTTCTTCCCTGATAGTTTTTAGGGATGAGATCTTTTATATTAAACATTTTAAATACCTTTGTTACTACATCAAAATGGCTTTCCGCATTGATGATTCCTCGGTAAACCATTCGATAGCCCTTTCTATCCCTTGGATGCTCCGTTTGGAACAAGGCTATTTCATAATCTTTTTTCCTCAAGGCTGACCAGCTCAATCTCTTTGATTTCAACATAACTATCCCCTCCTTGAATCATTATGATTATATTAATTGCACATTCTTATCGGAAAATCCTCTGATGAAATTATTCTAGTTTTGTCGAATGCCGATAAGACTGTCAAAATGAAAAAAAAGAACTACTCGAATAGTCTCGAATAGCTCCTAATCTAATGCGGTTCTTTTTTATCCTGCTTCTGACTGACCAGCTTCTTTAATTTCTTAACAGCTGTCTTCATAACCTTCTCATAGCTCTCGTCACCGAAAAATTCTTTTAAAATCCGATAATCATTATAAATATCAAGCAGATGATTGACCATGATTTGATGGTCATCCTCTGTCCCTTCAGGATTCGGCAGTTCCAGTAATTCCTTCCGTTTTCGCTTGCCCTTTTGGGTATTCCTCTGTGGTTCTTGATATTTAGCCAGAAACGCATCGGCATCCTTTGCATCTGCCAGGAAATTTAAATCGTCCTCACTGCACTCGAGCCATTCCTCATCGTCAATTCTGGAGAGCTCATAAATGACATCCTCCCAAGATTCCTCTTGGTAGCGCCATATTTCTGTCCGAAACCCAATGACCTTAAATATGTCCTTTCCGTATCCCTTTACCTGTACTAAATCACCGAAAAAAAACTTATAATCTATGTTGATTTGTTCTGCATCAAACAATAAACCTTCAAATTCCTGTAAATGAATGAGTGCGGATTCTGTATATACCCCTTCCGCTCCTTGCACCTCGTACAGGAAGGCCTGATTAAACTCTTTTACATTTGAAACGACACCGACAATGCCATTCACTAAGATAACGACGGAATCTCCTACCGCAAACTTCGGTTTATTTCGTTTGCCCACTAGCTGCCACCCCTTGCAGATCGGGTAAAGTTTTTTATCATTATATGCAAGGAAGATGGATGCGGATAGCCTATAATTATCTTATTAATGCATAAGCCTTAAGCTGTTTTCTTTGAACCAGTCGAAAAAAGCAGGCAGCCTTCTTTTGATAAGAAAGCTCCCTGCTCTTCGTATGATTATTTCTTTGCCGGAACGGTCAGTACAATTCTCGTTCCTTTTCCTATCCTGCTCGTTACTTCAAATGAGCCTTCAAGCTCTTCCATTATCTTCATGCTTGTTGCAATACCAAGCCCTGTTCCATGCTCTTTCGTTGTATAAAAGGGTGTGCCAATCTTGCTTAAAACACCCTTTGGCATGCCAGGACCATCATCAGCGATAATAATCCTCACTGTATCATCCGTGCTTTCAAAGGAAATACGGATGCTGCCTTCCTTTTGAAAGGCATCCTTCGAGTTCTGAATCACATTAATAATGACCTGGAATAATCTATTTCGATCCGTGCAGATCAATTTATCACATTCATTCTCTCGCAGAATCTTAATATTCTTCCTGTAAAGTTCTCCTTTTTGCAGAAGAATAATTTCGTCCATGAGCTCATTTACATTATGTTCCTTCACAATCAATTGGTAGGGCTTAGATAAATTCAGCAGCTCTCCCACGATGCCATTCATGCGGTTTAACTCTTCTATAATAATATCAATATAATTTCTAAATACTTTTTCATCATATGGATGGTCCTTCAACAGCTGGAAGAAGCCGCGTATCGTCGTGATAGGATTTCGGATTTCATGAGCTACTCCAGCGGCTAGCTGGCCGACATATTTCAGCTTTTCTGTGCGAATAAGCTCCTTTTCCCTCTGTTCGATTGCTTCCACCATTGACTGAAAGCTGCGATTCAAGACATTAATCTCATGATAGGCGCTTTCTGTGCGAGAGAACTTCTCACCCCTTGAATACTTCTCTACACGTCCAACCATGTCCTCGACCGGCTTTATAATAATCTTCGTCATATAGTATGCAGCAGCAATAATGGCACCAAGTATAGGGATACTGATCAGCAGGTATCGACTGAGCAGCCCTCTTAATGGAGCATAGACTGCTTTCTTTTCCGTTGTCGTCACGATATACCAATCTTCTTCAGCTAGTGCCTTTGTTCGAATAGGATTAACCGTATAAAAACTCTTTCCATCATTTGATTCCAGCAGTTTCCTCTTTAAGGCAGCCTGATGGATAAGCTCAGGCGACAAATCATTCTCCTCGATGAAATTGCGATTCATAATCTCTTTCTCATCTTTATGCGTGACAATCCAGCCGTCCTTATTGATCATGAAGGCAGTATAAGGGAGCTTCTCCCGCTCTAATTCAAGTTTAGCAGCTACAGTCTCCCATAAATAGTAAATATTAAAGGATGGAGCAAATATTCCAGCTATCTCATTATCCTCCGTATACACTGGGGTACTGATCCAAAAGAAAGGTTTCTCTCCCTCCACTGTATAAACCTTTGACAAGAAAGGCTGACCATTCATCGAACGTACAAAGGATTCACTTTCAAGGAGCGCCTCTCCAATCTCTAAGGGGTACGTTTCCCGCCAAATCTCACCCGCGCTGGTAACATATGTATAACCGGAATAAACCGGCTTTAGCTTTACGTATTCATCAAGTAGTTTCAATGATTCCGATTTATTATTATTCGTAATGCCGGAGTTTTGACTTAAATATTTCAAGTCATTCATCCGCTCTTCGATAAACATATTGGTTGTATCTGCCGCATGGTAGGAGGCAGTCTTTAAAGTCGCCTTCGCCTGATTTTCCAGCAGATGCTTTTGATTAAGGAAGAAGGTAAACCCAATACACACGATTGGAATAATAGAGATAATGAGCGAATAGTACAGCAGTCGTGTTTGTAATCGTCCTGGCATAAAAAGCACCTGTTTCCTTCCTCAGATTCCAGAACAGAAGTTATAGAAAATCACCCAAGAATTCAAACAGGGAACCATTCATTTGTTCTGCCGGTCCGGTCCATTTTATTCCCCCATATGCTGCATGTACGCATTCCACGCCTCATCAAAAAGACTCATATCAAGAATATAATCGCCATTCATTTCTAAATAATGGCTGACTTCATGATAATCAGAGGAATTCTTCGGAAACCCGTGGTCATAAAACACATTTTCGGCGAACAAGGACATTTCCGTTTTCTTCAAGGCATTTCTGTATGTCATTAAATATTGATAAAAGGATTTCATCTTATTCATCTCCACTCTCTTGGCTTACTTTTGACCATAATCATCATACATAAATGAGAATGATTATGCTACATCTGGAAAGCTAACAGCCTGCAGCCATTATGTCAAATAGCGGGCCGAATTCCTGAAACCAAGAGGCATAACTATGAAACCTATAACTTTTAACCTATCCTGTATGTATCAGTATACATGATTTAAGCCCGTTATGGTAATGAACACCATTTTTGGTCATGAATATTTCTATCTGTTCTCTAAGCTGCAATATGTAAAAAAAGGACGGATTTACCGTCCTTTTTCTCCATCATTAACAGCCACAATAGAAGGAAGCGCCTATAATGACTAACAAGATGAAGAGAACAACAATTAATGCAAAACCAGAACCGAAACCTCCGCCGCAGCCATATCCATAACCGCCACCGTAGCCATATCCGCCACCATATCCATAGCCGCAAGGATTGCAGCCGCCTCCAAAATTACCGTACATTCGAACATCCAACTCCTTTTAAAAGGTCTCAATTACACTGTTACTATATGAGCTAACTGCCCTCTGGGTATGTGCATTCGCCCATATTTAGATTGTTTTTTATCCATAAACTAGGTAATATGGAACCAGATACATTCGGGAGGGTGGGTTTTTATGACCGTCAAGTTGAAACAACATACTATTTTTGTACTTTCCTTCCTAATTGCCATCATTGTCATCTTAATCCTTTCGTTGCGTCCGGACACGGTCAAAATGGTGGATCAAACCCTATCCGAAAAACTGAACAATGGCAATACCATTTATTATGTAGTTGTTGGTGACAGCATCGGTAGAGGAGCCGGGGCTGAAACAATGCGGGATAGCTGGCACGGCCAACTGGAGAAGCTGGTCAAACAAAGATATGGTGCCAGAATGGAGGGCCAGCATATTGTTCAGAGTGGAGCAACAGCTTTTGAGGGATTATACAAGCTGAGAAACACAGAACTACTCATTCCTGCCGATATCATTTTCCTGGTTTTTGGAGAAAATGACCGAAAATATATGGAAACAGAAGAATTCGCTAAGCATTATGAGCTATTAATTCGCGAGGCAAAGGTCCGAGCACCGAACGCTGAAATCATAACATTCATTGAAAGCCCTTTAAACGTTCAAAGCTTTGCGGATCAAATTCAAATCTTAAGTGATCACTACGGGGCGATACCAATTGATATGCGAGCAGCATACGCTCAATCAGGCATTTCTGTGAAAAAACTGAATAAGGATCAGGTTCACCCTAACAGACGGGGATATGAACTGTATGCAAACACCATTCTCGCGATGTTGGAAGATTACCCTAACAGGAAAGCACCGGCATTGGAGGACTCGTTGTACACTCAAGGCGATACTCCTTTTCATCTAACAAAGACGATTGATTCCCAGAAAGGCTTTATGTATGCTGACAGTTACTGGACCGCTGGAGAGAAAGGCAGTTCCATCCGCTATAAAATTGAAGGCAATACGGTAGGTGCCATCATTAAGCGTAATCCAAACGGCGGCATGGTAGACGTCTTCATTGACCATCAGTATTACAGGACCATTAACACGAACTGGCCATTAGTGAAGGAGCGCTATATTATTCTTGCGACAGGGCTCGAGGAAGGGCAGCATAAAATTGAGTTTATGATGAATGACGATGGTCTCCGATTTAAAGGACTCGATGAAAAACCGTTCCAATTGGGAGGCATCATATCAGCAAATATTCTCGAAAAGGAAATAATGGAGTAACTATTTCTATAGAAGATATACAAAGACTAAGACACCGTCTAGTCTTCTTTTTTTGATCCTTTCATCCAAAAAAAATCCGCCTGAATCTCTTAGGAGAATCAGGCGGAACGTTTTATATGCCCCTTTATTCAAATAGCCGTAAATATTCTCCGTAGCCTTCCTTCTCAAGGTCAGCCTTCGGTATGAAACGCAAGGCGGCAGAATTAATGCAGTAGCGCAATCCAGCCGGACCCGGGCCATCCGGAAAGACGTGGCCTAAATGGGAGTCCGCTTCTTTGCTTCTCACCTCAGTCCGATTCATATTATGGCTGAGGTCCTGTTTTTCCAGGATTTCATCCTCATCAATCGGTTTAGTAAAGCTTGGCCAACCGCAGCCGGCATCATACTTATCCTTCGAGCTGAAAAGAGGCTTTCCGGAGACGATGTCAACATAAATGCCATCCTCTTCTGTCCGGTAATACTCATTACGGAACGGCGGTTCTGTCCCATTGCTCTGGGTCACATGGCGCTGCATCTCGTTCAATTGGTTAATGCGTTCCGTGTATTTCCCCATATAGCCTTACCTCCAATTCTCCTTAATGAAGCCGGCTCTGCCAGAGCTGACCTGATAAGATTCATAATGCTCCTTATTCTTTTTGTAGAAATCCTGATGGTAATCCTCTGCCGGATAGAAGGTTTTAGCCGGAAGAATTGGTGTAACAATTTCCTTTTGGAAACGACCGCTTTCAGCCAATTCTCTTTTCGATTCCTCAGCAGCTGCCTTTTGCTCCTCAGTCGTGTAGAAGATTGCTGTTTTGTATGAATCGCCTCGATCACAGAATTGACCGCCTGCATCAGTTGGGTCAATTTGCTGCCAAAATAATTCAACAATGGACTTATAAGTAATAAGACTAGGATCATATGTAATCTCTACAGCCTCAACATGACCGGTTGTGCCGGAACATACCTCTTCATAAGTAGGATTTTCTTTATGGCCGCCTGTATAGCCTGATACAACCTTATGTACTCCAGGGAATGTATCGAAGGGTTTAACCATACACCAAAAACATCCTCCGGCAAAAATTGCTTTTTCCATTCTAATCCCTCCAGTATATTATGTATGATAAATAGCTTGATATCTCCTTACTATACTCCTAATTTGCTTTCTTGCCTATTCTTTAAGTCACCGCTTTCCCTGCTTCCGCATATAGGTAGCATAAATGACGTAATGACAGGAGTGAGTAATATGGCCGCCAATCCTTATCTGTACCCTTCTCAGTCCCTGCCGTCCCGGTCAGGATTCTACCCATGGCTTAACAGACACAACGGCTCAGCAGGGCAGAATTATATGCCTTCTTACCATCACTATACACATAATTTGGAGGAAATAAAAAATATATGCAAGATTCGTTTTTACCACGGTTCCTCATTTTGCGGTACTGTAGATATGTATATTAACGGCATGAAAACCTTTAAGGATATGCCCTTCAATTCAGCCAGTTCTTACTTATCCTTAACACCAGGCGCCTATTATGTTGAGGTCTTCCCATCAGGAACGACCTATCCTTTAATCATGCACAGGAAAATTACGATTGGCGATACACCTAATACAGTTGTCCTGACGGGGAAAGAGGATGATCCACGGCTGGTCGTGATACCAGAAAACCATACTGTTCCCCATAATGAATCAAAAGTGAAGACTCTTCACCTTGCTCCCTCACATGACATTCTCCAAATCGGCGTGAAGGGCCGGGATGTACTTTATCCGAGTCTTCCCTACAAACATCAGACAGACTATTTAGGACTGACCCCTATGACCATTGAATTTGAGCTGAAAAATCCCGAAAAAGGCGAGCTTCTTCACCAAAGCGGCTTCATTCAATTTGAACCAGACAAAGTGTATACGATGATTATCTACGAAGATGCAGAAGGAACCCTGGGAATCACCCTTCTGCATTAATAAAAAGAGGCATGCAATCTTCATTGCTGCCTCTTTATCATGCTTTTATTCAACGGGAACAAGCAAATTCATCTGGATATCATCGTTGCGAAGGTCAAACTTCTTCGCCTCCACTGTTATCCCGCTCTTTAAGTCCATTTCTTTTAATGATAAATAAATGGTCTTCTCAGCCGGGTTGATGGTAACCCATTCCGGCATCTTATATTTCTCATTGATGTAGTTCAGCACGAAAGTAGCCGGCAGATTCATCTCGCCAATTTGGATGGAACGGTGGCGAAGAAGGATATTTCCGTCATCTGTTGTATACGGTTCAAATAATACCTTCAATTGCACATCTTTTCCGAAGGCACTTAACGTTCCATACAGCTCCAATTTATCTGTCAGCAATACCTCGTAATCAATCGGACTGTCTGCAGCCTCTTCATCAATATAATGATTAATTACCCTGTTCAAATCTTCTTTATTTGAGGAGAAAGGAATGCTCACCATTTCCTTGTTCTCATTCAATTTCTCCAAAGCTCCTGTATCCTTTATAGGCCTTGTCATCCAGTAAAACAGCACACCGGCAATCACAAGATTGACGGCCAGCAAGGCAAAGAACAATGACTTCCATAATCCCCACTCA
Source organism: Bacillus sp. FJAT-27916 (assembly GCF_001183965.1). Taxonomy (GTDB): domain Bacteria; phylum Bacillota; class Bacilli; order Bacillales; family Pradoshiaceae; genus Pradoshia. Next base: position 1,726,230 of record NZ_LFZV01000001.1, on the reverse strand, counting down.
CTCATCCACTTCTTCATTATTGGCCACCCCATTCCTTTGTCCAACAGCATACATGCTATCAACAGTCTTTTCTTTCATCTCTTCATAAATGCGAGCAGCAATCAGCTCATATCCCCGATCATTCGGATGAAAATAATCCTCCTGATACAGCAGATTCTCATCGGACGCTGCAAAAATATCATCAATTCGGATAAAATAAGCATTCGAATCTGACTTCGTCACTTCCATGCCAATCTCATTCCAGTCATCCATAATGATGTCAAGCTCACTAAAGGCAGACATCCATTTGCCGAAAGGGTTGTATAGCCCAATATAATAAATTTCAGCCTCCTGATTATATTTTCGGATTGTCTTAAGGATTTTTTCAATTCTTTCCTCATAGGTAACGGAGGCCTCTAAGAAATCTGCCATCGTCAAGTTGGTAAATTTCTCTTTAACTACCTTCATAATATCATTGCCGCCAATAGTGATGACAACTGCATCAGCCTGCTCAATGTCACGCTTTATTTGTTCATCTTGAAGCCGATTCAATAAATCACTAGTTCGATTACCACGAACGCCATAATTTGTAAAAGTTGCTTCCTTTATTCCCCGATTTGTTTCCAGATAGGCAGAAAGATAGGGGATATACCCTTCTTGGTCATCACTTGCGCCAACACCTTGTGTCAGCGAATCACCTACTGATACAACGGATAATTCTGTCGGAATGAAATCATCCGGGATATCCTTCTTAAGTGATTTCGTCAAATAGGATTTGGAGTGCTCCGCAGATTCCTTCCCATTAAGAAAGGGCAGTCCCCCGCAGCCGGCTAATAATAATGTGACAAGAAATATTGAAACCATTTTTTTGTCTAACATAGATGTCACCTGCCTGAATAGTCCTCTTATTGTATATCATATGTCATAAAGCACCATGCATTATGGAAAACTGGATGGTAATGATTACTTTTTTTATGAACGATTCTGTTAATCTTATTTGTTGCTTTACGGTGCAGAGGCATCTATTAACTATATTTCATCTGTCGCAAAGCCTTTTGATAAAAAAAAGACAGGGGTATCCTGTCCATTACGATTGCAACATTTTTATATGCTGAATAATGTCATCCATCGGGATATCATCCAGACCTGAATAGGATTGAACCACTCTACCCTCTTGGTCTACAAGGGAGAAGCTCACAGAATGGATAACCTGGTCATTCCCGTCCGGCTTTTGGACAGTTGCCTTAAAGCTTTCAAGAGAAAAGTCCTCAATCTCATCTTGGCTGTATCCCGTTAAGAAATGCCAATTCGTAAAGTCAGCATTAAACTGCTGGCCATATTCCTTTAATACTTCCGGCTTGTCAACCTCCGGGTCCACACTGAAGGAGATCAGCTTAACATCCTCTAATCCTTCCTCCTCAATTCGTTCCTGGAGTTTCTTCATGTTGGCTGTCATCGGCAAGCAAACGGTGTTGCAGCTTGTAAAGACGAAATCAGCCACCCATACCTTTCCCTTCAGGTCTTCAAGAGAAACATCCTTGCCGTCTTGATTGGTATAGGTAAAGGATTCAACCTCATAATCTGTCGCATTAGGAATCTTCTGTTCACTTGAACAAGCGGCAGCTAGAATAACAAACAATAATGGCACTAAAGCTTTAATATATGATTTCATATGAACTGAACTCCCTGTATGTCCCATATTAGTTATCTATCTTATCTATCTAAATATTAACAAGAATGTGTAGATATAGAAAGGGATTTGCCTTTTTTTCGTAAGGCTCATGTATGCGGTACATAAACCTTGAAAATGCTTCCAACTCCCTCTTGGCTGTCCACTTCGATTCTTCCGCCCATCTTTTCCATGATTTGATAGCAGACCATTAAGCCCATGCCTGTTCCTTTATCTTTTAGTGAATAAAAGGCCGTTCCAAGCCGCTCCACCTGCTCCCTTGTCATGCCTGTTCCGGTATCCTCAATTGAAAAGACGATATAGGGTTCTTCTAATGTGACAGTGAAGCTTAGCTCTCCTCCCTCTTTCATTGCTTCCATCCCATTCTTTATGACATTAATCAGCACCTGCTTCACTTCATTCTTGTAAATATGGATTGGCCTGTCAAAGTCCAAATGATAGTGAAGCTGAATATTGCCAACCATTAAGGCATATCCATTCATCAGGTCAACAATATGCATAGCAAAATCAGACAGTAACAATTCTTCCTTTGATTCAAAATCAGTCTTTGTCATGGATAAATAATCATTGATAATTCCTTCAGCCCGGTTTAATTCATCCATCATTAACTTTATGTATGCTTTTTCCTGATTTCCAATGCTTTGTCTGTCCTCAAGAATTTGGAGAAATCCCTTGACAACTGTCATCGGATTACGGATTTCATGGGCAACCGATGCTGCCAGCTGTCCAATGGCGTTCATTTTCTCCGCCTTTTGTAATTCCTTTTGTATGTACGCATTATAGACGATGTTATCCATTTCTTTGATTGCATCATCAAAGGTACTGATTGGCAGCTCCTCATCTGTCGCTTTTCCTATGCGAGAGGATGTTTCTACTAATTTAGCAAACAGCATTTGGAGCTGTTTCACCATATAGTTAAATTGGTCAAATAACGGCTGAAAATCCGGTTCCTTAGGCTTTGTAAGTTTAACATGGAAATTACCGTCACTAAGCTTCTTCACTCCCTCGACAAGCACATTAATAGGCTCGAGCAGTCGGTTAAGGAACGCCCGTATGATGAATATCCATAATAGAATAATAAAGACCATAGCAATGATAAAGGTTTTAGCCACATTCCAATCATTTACTTGAACATCCTCCATGTTAATCTTAATGCCAAGAATATAGGAATAGCCATCCCCTATCGATACCTTCTTTAATCCGACAGCAGACTCATTGTCAGAGGAATCATAAAGAAAGGAGGCAGAACGACCATTCTTACTGAGCTCATGAAGTCCCTCCCTCGTTTCTTGCCGAGAAAGGCTTGGAAGACTATTCGCTCTTGATGATACAAGATGCTTATAGCTCCCCTCTTCCTTGGAATACCCCAGCAGAAACGCATTCAAAAGAACAGGTGCCTCATGATCAATCACCTCGGATAGATATCCCTTCAGGATATTAAAATCCCTTTCAGTCAATTCATCAGGGTCTCTCTGTAAAATGCCCTCTATCTCTTTCGGTATATAGGAGACATGCAAGTCTGCTATCTCCTCCGCTCTTTGCATTAGTATATTTTCTTCATATTGAATAATCATCCTATAGGCAATTCCCGCCATCAAAATCATACTCGTAATAAGCAGCATCGCCGTAAGAATTAATATTTTCATCTTTACCGATAAATTGGGGACGAGTTGTTTCATCTTTTGTTCCTCACATAAGTCTGTCATCATACTCTACTATTTGACAAAATACCAAAAAAATCCTGTATTTTATCCTAAGTTAATCAAATAATTTATGAATGAAGACAACATTTCCAAGCTAGGAACCATGCCAATCAGTACAAAAGGTCAACTCGACTCCTAGGACCTTTTGATTTGGAAAGACGAAATCCCATTAGTTTTTCCTGTGTCTATTCCTTAGTTGAAGCGTCCAATCATTTCCTCATCATTAAGGTTCTTTATCCAGTACGTATTTCGTATCCAATCCATGGTGACGATATACTCACGACCATCATGCCTATAGCGTGAATAATCTTTATCTTGTTCCTATGCGCTAGTCTTTACGCTTGTTGTTTAGAGCATGTTGGACACATTACGGCCGAAAGCAGATAAACTTTTCTGAGGAGGAAAACAAAAAAATACTGCAGACCCGGCACATCGTTCATGCTGATTCTGCAGTATTGAGGTTTCTCTATTCTTACTCAGCGTAATACATGAAGCCAATCGCTCCTACGCCAGTATGTGTACTGATAATTGGCGTTGTAGGGTTGATTGCCACATCATTCAGAGACGTAACGTCTAAAATAGCTTCCTTCAGTTTAGTGGATAATTCCATAGCATCAGCTTCTGTTATTCCGATACCTTTAATTTCTTTTCCTTCTGTATCCTGAAGCATTTGTTTGACGAGGTATTTAACGATTTGACTTTGGCTTCTCACTTTTGCAACAGGTGTGTATTCCCCTGTATCCAGTGAAGCAATTGGTTTTATGTTAAGCAATGAGCTGATCATTGCTTTCCCTTTCCCGATTCGTCCGCCCTTTACGAGGTTTTCGAGCGTATCAACAACAACGAATAGCCTTGTTGCTTTTTGAATCTCGTCCATCCGTTTGATAATCTCTTCAGAGGTTTTGCCCTCTTTCGCCATTTTAGCGGCTTCAAGCACCTGGAAGGCTAAACCGTGGGAGATGTATTTAGAATCTATAACTGTGACTTTGCCCTCAGCCATTTGCGCAGCTGTTTGAGCTGATTGCACCGTTCCGCTCATTTTAGAGGTCATGTGGATGGAGATTACTTCACTGCCGTCTGCAGTCAAGGAGTTGTACACTTCAAGAATCTGGCCTGCGGGAGGTTGTGAACTTTTGGGAAGCTCCTCTGATTGTTTCATTTTCAGGATAAATTCATCAGGGGTAATATCAACACCATCCACATATGATTGGCCATCGATGGTAATTGAAAGCGGCACTACGATGATGTCATTCTCTTCTAGTATCTGCTTTGGCAAATCAAGAGTGGAATCTGTTACAATTTTGATATTTGACATGTTTTCACTTCCTATATTTATACGACTACGAACATTATACACGTTTTGTATCTAAATTTAAATGTGTTCTGTCACATACATAGCAGGATTTTGTCGAAATTTGAATGAATGAAAAACAGGCCTCCCCCGTGCTGGGAAGAGGGCCTGATTTATCGTTATATTCCATGTATCTGGTTGTGCTCCCTTTCGTATTGTGCTTCTTTGCGGAGCTTTCGTTTATAGACGATTTTTGACAGACTGACACTGATTTCATAAAGGAGCAAGAGCGGAACGGCTACAATGAAATCAGACAGGAATTCCGGCGGAGTAATCGATACCGCAATCACAATCAAGACAAAGTAGGCATATTTCCGAATCTTCCCCATGACATAAGGATTGAGAATCCCGAGAGATGTCAGGAACATCATCACAACCGGCAGCTCGAATAGGACAGCAAACGGCAAGGACATATTGATGATGAACTTAAAGTAGCGATCTGCCGTGTATGCCGTTGTCATCACGCCTTCTCCCAGCTCATTCAAGAAATTCAAGACAATCGGATAAATGACAAAATAGCCAAAGCACAAACCCGCGATAAACAAGAGAAACAGGGCGGGTATATAAAAAAGGGCTGTTTTTCGCTCATATTCTTTTAACGCTGGTTTGACAAACAGCCAAATTTGCATAGACAGGACCGGAATCGTGCAGGCAATAGCCACTACCGATGCCAGCATAAAATAAATCCAGACAACATCACTTGGTCCAAGGATAATAAGCTCTTCTGATAAATCCCGGGTGAAAAAACGGTAAATATCCTTCACGAAGAAGAAAGACAGGCATAAAAATAAGATAAAAGCACCTACTGTGATCATCAGCCTTGATCTTAGTTCCTCCAGATGCTCTACCATGTTCAGTTCTTTTTCATTCATCTGTATGAGAATTCACTTCCTTCTAGCAGCAATTTAATAGAGGTGCAAGAATTCCTCACACCTCTATCTAATAGTCATGGACTTATTTTTTTGGTTCCTTCTTTGAATCATCCAAGTCACTCATGACTTCATTGCTCAGGTCTTTAGTCGAATTCTTGAATTCACGCAAGGTTTGTCCGAAGGCTCTCCCGATCTCAGGCAATTTCTTTGGACCAAATATAATTAAGGCTAAAAGCAGGATAAGGATTAATCCAGGTACCCCAATATTTGACAACATTCTATCCCCTCCATTTTGGTGCTCACTTCCCATTATAATAGTTTTCGGAAATATGAAAAGAATTAGTTGCTATTTTTCTCCAATATTTCAACAAAATAGAGGGAAGTTCAGTCAAGAACACTGTCAAATTAACAATTGATGGAGGCTGCTGCCGCTTTCCACGACAAGGAAGGAAAAGCCCTTTTTCTCCATCCGCTTCATCAATTCCGGATAGTCTTCCTTACACTGGAGTTCGATGCCGACCAGCGCTGGACCGTTATCCTTATTGTTCTTCTTCGTATATTCAAACCGTGTGATATCATCTCCCGGGCCAAGCACCTCATCAAGAAATTCCCTGAGAGCTCCGGCCCGCTGCGGAAAATGCACGATAAAATGGTGCAAGAGTCCCTCGTATTGAAGAGAGCGTTCCTTAATATCCTGCATTCTACCAATATCATTATTTCCGCCGCTGATAACGCACACAATATTCTTACCTTTGATTTCCTCCCGATAGAAATCCAGGGCGGCCACTGGCAGTGCACCTGCCGGCTCAGCTACGATGGCATATTCATTATACAGCTCAAGAATCGTACTGCAGACCTTTCCCTCTGGGACGACCAGACAATCATGCAGAAGGCTTTGACAAATCTGATAGGTCTTCAAGCCGACCTCTTTTACAGCAGCCCCATCCACAAAGCTGTCAATCTCAGGTAATTTAATGATTTCCCCTTTTGTGATGGACTCCTTCATAGAGGCAGCACCTGCTGGTTCCACTCCGATGCACTTCGTGGCTGGAGAGACACTTGCCATATAAGAGGAGACACCTGCCATAAGACCGCCGCCCCCTACACTGGCGAACACATAATCCACAGGGACTTCACTATCATGCAATATTTCCACTGCCACCGTCCCTTGACCGGCAATGACATTCCCATCATCAAATGGATGAATAAATATGCGGCCATCGGCTTCCTCACATTTCTTGGCCTCCGCATAAGAATCATCAAATGTGTCACCCGAGAGAATAATCTCCACGAATTCCTTTCCGAACTTCGCTACCTGATTAATCTTCTGCTTAGGCGTTGTCGTCGGCATATAAATCTTGCCGTATACCTTCAGTTCATGACAAGCATAAGCCACACCTTGTGCATGATTCCCCGCACTTGCACACACAACCCCGTTTTTCAATTCCTCCGCTGAGAGACTCATCATGGCATAGAAGGCACCTCGAAGCTTGAATGAACGGACATGCTGCAGATCTTCTCTTTTTAAAAAGACCTGGCAGCCATATTTCTCTGATAAACGCTGATTCAGCTGTAAAGGGGTATGAGCCACCTTTTCCTTAAGTTTCTGGTAAGCAATTAGAATTTGTTCCACCTGTACACCCTGTTTTGCCTTAACTAGATGACTCATTGTCTTTCCTCCAAACTTTTCTTAATTTGTAAATTATAGCAGGTCTCCAAAATAAATCAACGGAATAATTAGAAAATTCACTATTTTAATTTATGCAAAAAAAGCTGCCTAGCTCGTTAATCTCTTCAAACTAGACAGCTTTTTGTTTTATGCACCTTTTAAGTGCTGGTCTCTTTCCTCATGAATGATTGCTTTAATATCATTTGCCACCTGTTCCATACCCGCCTCTTCATAGCGCTCGGCAGGAATAGCCGGAAGGATGACTAATTTCACCTTACCCGGTTTAATACGATTTTGATTATTCTCGAAGATATCGGCCGTCCCTTGAATCATGAATGGGACGATTGGAACTTTGGAATCCTTTGCAAGACGAAGACTTCCAGCCTTGAATTCTCCTAACTCGCCGCCTCTATTCCGCGTTCCCTCAGGGAAGATGAGGACAGAGTGGCCTGCTTTTAGCTGTTTAATGCCATCGCGAATGGATTGAATAGCCGCACGCCTGTCACTGCGATCGAGAAATACGCAGCCCATGACCTCCATCCAGCCAGCTACAATCGGAATTTTTTTGACTTCAATCTTTGAAATAAAGCCAAAAGGCTTTGGAATGCCCGCCATTAAGACCGGCACGTCAAAATCACCCTCATGGTTACCGACAAAAAGCACTGGTCCGTCTGGAATATTCTCCAGTCCAGTTACCTCAAGCTTGCAGCCTGAATGTCTCAAGAAGCCGGCTGCCCATTTTTTCGGTACTGTTTGGATTTTTTCATCATTTTCCGCCTTGTTAACTGCATGCAGCTTTTTCGCCTTAGCTAGGCTAGGCAGACTGTATAAAAGATAGCCGCATAAATAAAAGAACATATAAATTAATCGAAACAATGATTGCTCCTCCTTACGATATTGGGGTCATTCTTCTATATTCCTGGAAATAATAATCATATGGGTTTTTTTCATCTTTTGGTCCTTTAACCGAGGATACCTGTTCCCATCCCTCCTGGAAATTCACTGGAGGAAAATAGGTATCTCCCTCAAACTCTTCATCAATAAAAGTCAGGTAGACCTTCATTACATACGGCATGAACATCTCAAATAAGGCCTGACCGCCAAAAATAACGCATTCCTTATCAGTCTGTTCAGCAAACTCCATGATTTCTTCTTTCGTATGGAATACCTCCACCCCTTCATGGCTCCAGCTAGGGTCATTCGTCAAAACGACATTTACCCTTCCAGGTAAGGGCCTGCCAATGGAATCGAATGTTTTTCTCCCCATGATAAGAACCTTTCCCATTGTTGTTTTCTTCACATGTGCAAGATCCGCCGGCAGACGCCAAGGGAGTTGATTATTCAAGCCAATTACACGATTCCGATCAAAAGCCACGACAATTGAAAACATATGTACCTCCAAATGATTAGTAGTCTCTTACCATTTTAGCAATATATTTATAAGCCATGTACATTATTGTAGAAAAATAAAAAGCCCCTGTAAAGGGGATTTTATGCTAACATTTTACCCGGAAATAATCCAGTGTATCCTTCACGCTGCCTTGTAACGAATAGCAGGGGACAATCCTCCATTTCTCGGCATACCTGCCAAATAGCTGATTTCCTTCTATTCGCTTCTCCATTGACTCTTCCTCCCCCATCATCCTCATCCGTATGATTACAGGACCTTCAGCTAACTCTTTATAGTGATTAGCCAGCTCTTCTAATGTGCAGAGGCTGCCGCCGGCCAGCTCATATACCACTCCAGCCTTCCCCTTATCTAATATCTTTTCGTAAGCCTTCACCGCATCACGGACATCAAGAAAGGTTTTCGGGGAAGAAGCTGTGTTGATTTCTAAGATTGCGCCTCCCTCCTTTTCACCCTTTACGACCTTTTGGGCAAATAGGGCACTGACACCAGTTGATGGGCCAGGGCCAATGAGGTTAGGAGCCTTAACGACTAATACATTCATTTGATAGAAATGATGCCAAGCGATGGCTAGTGATGTTTGCATGGCTTTGGAATAGCCATATGGATGGTTTGGCTTATCCAGTGCTGGACAGATCTCAAGGGCAGAACCAATGATAAGTATTCTAACCTTCGGGCAAATCCTGCGAACAGACTCCAAAAGGTGAAGGGTCCCTTCCACATTTACCTTCATGAAGATTTCCGGGTCGACCCAGGAATCGCCGGCATGGTTTTTGCCAGCTAGATGGAGAATGTAATCTGGATTCGTTTTTTTGAGAGCCTGGTCAACCTCTTCCTTCTTGGTTAGATCACAAAGAAGCTCATCTGCGAGAGCCGTTCCCGACCTTTTTGTAGTGATGACCTGATATCCTTGTTTTCGAAAATGGCTGCATGCAGCTGTGCCTGTAAATCCATTACCGCCCGTGATGAGAATGGTCTTCATGCATGAGCCATCCATTCGCACAGCTCTGCCATCATCGCCTGATAGGAAGGAACCGTATAGACTATATCCTTACGTGTACTGACTAACGTCTTATCAGATACCATCTCACCATCAGGGAGAATATTCACGTCATCCTTTAACAGGAATTCTTGAAAAAGCATCAATAATTGGTATTTATTCACCTTCTCAGGAGCATGCAAATGGCAAAGTCCATTCAGCTCATTTTCAATCGCATAACGGATAAATTTCGCCAGTTCAATTGTCGTTACACCGTTCCACCAAACATTTGTATAGCCAAATATCGTTCCCTTTTGCTTCAGAAACCAATTCAGCAGACCAATTCCATCCTGCTTCTTCTCAGGCCCGATGATTGAGGTGCGGATGGTTAAATGATTGGTTTCATTTAATTCCCCTAACGCCTTCGTCTTTGCATATAAAGATAATCCGTCTGCCGGTGAATCTTCGGTATATCCGCCCTTTGTTCCACTGAAAATGCAATCTGTGCTGATATGAATCAGCTTGCCTCCGTATTTATCCAGCTCACGGGCAAGAAAATGCGGAAGCAAGCTGTTCAGTGTTATCCCTTCATATAGGCTTCGATCAACTCCCTTATTGAGAATGCCAATTGCATTAATGACGAAGTCCGGTCTCCAATCAGATAGGATTGATCCAACATGATCAAAATCCAGTGCATCGCATTGGACCGAATCCTTGCTCGCGCGTCTTCTTGTCGTACACCGTACCTCATAATCAGATAGACCCATAAAATAAGCAGCAGCCACATGTCCAGCCATGCCATCCCCGCCTAGAATGAGTATCTTCATGAGAGGAACCCACCTTCTTCTAACAGGGTTCGCAATTCATCCTTGTTCATCAAATTTTCACCCGAATTATAATTCTCCATTTCAACAGGTTTATAGCTGGCATAGTACTCTTTCAATCCATCAATCTCAATGCTCGGCAGAATGACGAAATAATGCTTATCATAATGAACTGTACTGGCACTCTCGTATTCTGAAAAGAGGATCTCATGAATCTTCTCACCTGGTCTCTTTCCAAGCTCAATAATCTCGACATCCTCTTTGCCAGAATCCTCGATCAATACTCTAGCTAAATCCAGGATGGTGCATGTCGGCATTTTCATGACAAAAATTTCACCGCCGATACTCTCATAGGTCGCCTTAAATAAAAGGCCAATTGCTTCCTCAATCGTGAGAAAGAATCGGGTCATCCGCAAATCGGTAATACCGACAACCCCTTTTTCAGCAATTTGATTCTTAAAGACATGAATGACACTTCCATTTGTTCCAAGGACATTTCCGCCCCTGACACAAACAAATTTCGTATCTGTATTCAAGGTATTGGCGTGAATAATGAGTCTCTCTCCCATAGCCTTCGATAATCCGTAGAAGTTGGATGGATTCGCTGCTTTATCAGTTGAAATATAGACTACTTTGTTAACATGATTATATATGGCTGCATCAATGACATTTTGCGTGCCGAGTACATTCGTTTTCAGTGCCTCAAGCGGCTGCTCCTCACATACGGGTACATGCTTCAGTGCTGCCAAATGAAAGACATATTCAACGTCCTGACACGCCTGCATCAAGCCTTCTCGCTCTTTAATATCCCCAATGATGAATTTTAAGCGCTTATCAGAGAACTGCCGCATCATCGCTACCTGACTTGATTCATTACGGGAGAATAACCGAATTTCCTTCGGCTTTTCCTGTAACAGCTGACTTACTAACTCATGTCCCCATGACCCTGTTGCACCGGTAATCAGAATTCGCTTATCCTTAAACAACTCCCTTCACTCCTAACAGGTAATTAATGACTTTCTGTGATACATTTCGATCTTGATAGCCTTGAGGGAGTTCCCAATAGAGCGCCTGTTTCATCATAATCCCCACACTTTCTACTATACTGTCTGCCTTAGTCCCTGACAGGATATTGCTCCCGCACTCCACTGTTTCTGGCCTTTCTGTCGCATCTCTGACCGTCACGGCAGGAACATGCAGAATGCAGCATTCTTCCTGCACGGTCCCGCTGTCTGTCAATACACAAACTGCGTTCTCTTCAAGCTTCACAAAGTCAAACAATCCAAATGGTTCATGTAATTCAACCAATGAATTCCGTTCAAATTCATTCAACACACTTAACCGGGCATTTGTTCTAGGATGGAGGCTGCAAATGATTCTCTTCCCATGAATCTCTGCCAGCTGATTGAAGCCTGTGAAGATTTCCTTTAATATTTCCGGTGAATCTACATTCTCAGCCCGATGTATTGTCGCAAGGAAATAATCCTTCTTTGCAAGTGAAAGCCTCGTTAATATATCTGAGGATTGTATCTTCTTTCGATAATGCATGATTACTTCGTTAATGGGATTTCCCGACAGGAAAATCCGATTAACCGGTACATTTTCATCAAGCAGGTTTTGCCGGCTTTTTTCCGTATAAGGAAGATTATAGCTGCTGACCGCATCCACTACCCTTCTGTTCTTCTCCTCCGGCACCCGTAAATCAAAGCATCTATTCCCTGCTTCCATATGATAGACAGGGATTCCATATCGTTCAAAAAGGATGGCACTCAGGGCACTGTTTGTGTCACCAAGAATCAATACTCTATCAGGCTTATCCTTCTTCAACACTTCTTCAAGAAAGTCATACATGGAAGCCAATTGACCACCAAGATTCATATTCCTCATATGAAGATGGTAATCTGGCTTTCTAATGGATAATTGCTCAAAGAACACATCACTTAAGGAATGCGTGAAATTCTGGCCGGTATAGACAACCGTATGCTTCGTACAAACCTCATCCAGCTTTTTCATAATAAGGCTCAGCCTAATAATCTCCGGCCGTGTCCCTAGTACCGTCATTATATGCACTGCTTTTCCTCCTTCTCGATCACACCTTATCCGCTCCTATAAATTATGTGATTCTTCTAATTTATGAATAGACATTTCACCCTGTCACGGCAAAAAAAGAAAGCCGGCCTTGTTCATGCCAGCTCTGAAAGAAATTCAACCAGTCCATCTACCCTTTGAGCGGTTGAATGCCTTTTTAGAATAAGTTGATAGCCCTGATTAACAATTCGCTCTCTTTCCTCTTGATGGGCGAGATAATACTTCACCTTCTCCACGACCGTATGCTCATCAGCTGCCACATAAGTCTCCCCATCAATAAACCCCAAGTCCTCCAGTTCCCGGGAGGCAGTTGCCACAAGGAGCGTCCTACAGGCGAGCGCCTCAAAATATTTCATTAAAGGCAGCTTCTCCTTAGAATCACATGTAACGAAGATTTTCGCCCGGGCAAGCTCCCTTGCATAAGTATTACCGACATAGTGCATAGTCTTAGCTGGAAGAGAGCCATAACCCGGATGCTCATGATAGACAAACCCAGGATATGTTTTTAATTGTTCATAAAAGGCGGTTCTCTTCGGGTAGAGCCCCTTCAGCAAAATACCCATCATCAGCACATCAATCTCCCTAGCCTCTCCGTAATCCTTAAAGACATCCACCGGAACATGATGCGGGAACCAAACGAAGCGATTCTTTAGCTCTGGCAGAATTTTCAAGGAGGCTTCCCGATAATGTACGAACAAATGCTGGATATTCTCCCGCTCATAAAATTGCTTCCTGCGATAAGGCTTATGATTGATTTCATGAAGAATTGCCCCAACCGGTACCGGACTGGCAGCCAAACCATAAATACGCGGAGAGTAATCGAACTTAAAATCATTTAAGAGAATATAATCTGGGTTTACCGATAGGCTTGAAAGAATAGCTGGAAGATCCCCGTCTTGCTCCCAAATGAATAGATTGACTCTTTTCATTAGTTCAGCAATAAGGTATTCTGTACTTTTCTCCATTCTATGGTGGAATCGTTTCGTACAAAATAGAATGGTTAGCGGCTCACTCATCATAGAACCTCCCTATTAAAAAAGCTTCATGTATGCACATGAAGCTTTTTTGTGATTCCTTTATGCTACTTCGAAGCCAATGATATCTTGAATTCGGATGGTAATTTGTGCTCCGCCCAAGCTTGCAGATTGCTGGAATGTGACAAAATCGCCGCCAACAGCTACAACCGTTACATTGCTAAGGTCAGGCTCTCCCGGAATTTGGGAGGCAACCGTAAAGACCTCCGCAAGCGTTGTGCCGCTTTGCAAGAATCGTATCAGCAGCTGGCGGATGGAAGTATTGCTAAGAGGCGTAAGAGAAATCGGTTTTGTTCCTGGAGGGAATTGTCCAGGGACAATACCAGATCCCGTGCACCTGCAACGCACTGGAGCATGATGCGGGTGAGGCTTATGATGATTTGACATTTCTGTTCCTCCTATCAAGTATTAGCTTTTCGCTATATACCCTTTATATGACCATTTTCATGTTTAGACTGTATATATGTCATGGTTTCGGAAGAATTCTCTTTCTTTTTTCAGCCTCACCTGCCTGCCCAAACTCTTAACGCTTCCTTTCCATTATCCCATTAAGAAAGTTGTTCAATTTCTTCAAGGAATCGATTCACACTTCTATCCCACGTCCACTTCAATGACTCCGCATGCCCCGCAAAAGCAATCCTTTCCCTTAAATCCTTATCAAGAATAAGCCTGGCGATATGATCATACAGATTTCGCTCGTAAGCGAATGATGTCAAAGCAGTATCTTCATGACGGCAATATCCTTTATTCCCTCCTGCATAATAGGCAGCGACTGCTGCCCCGCATTTCATCGCTTCAAGCGGCGGCAAGAGTGCAGATTCATGGATTGACGAGGAGACAAAAATATCCGTTCTGTTATACAGGTCGCTTAATTGCTCATCCGTTGTCGGACATTGCAAATTAAACAAACCTAGTTTCATGATTTTTTTAAGCTGGGCGGATAACCGGTATTCATTAGCTGGAACAATACAATTCACCTGTACATATGGATATCCAGCCTTGATGTTGGTTAAGGTTTCCACCAATTCGTCTTGATTCCTTTGCCAAGAGTGACCGCCCTCTGGTCTTCTTAACACGGCAGAAATCGTTAGTGCTGCATTGCTCTGTCTAAGATTTTTATTATGAAACAGATCGCTTACCCCAACAGGAATGATTTTCGCTTGAATGCCATGATTGATCGCAATCAATTCCTTCTGATACTCCGACAGAACAAATATATCCTTCGTAACGTTATATGATGGGAAAGTAATATGCTGGTCACTCAAAAAGATTGGTTCATAACATAAGCTAAGTCTGACATGCCTCCCTTTGCCCGCAAGACTGGCTTCCTGGGCAATAGGAACCGTCGTAAAAAAGTTCGAAATAATAAAATCAGCATAAGGAAAATCTGATTCCATCAAAACCGTTTTATCCGTTCGATGTAATCTTGACCTAACAGGATACTCGACATCACCATGGCGGGGCATCACGATTGTGACCTCATGCCCCCTGTCACTCAATCCATTCGTAATCTCAGCTAACATCCGCTGAGCACCGCCTTTACACAAGGTCAATATCGGAAAGACAAATCTCATCTCTCAGTCCCCCATTCTAATTGCGCCAAAATCCGCTTATACTTGGCACGTAATTCAAGAATTTCCGCTCGCTGGGCACGTGGATACTGTTTTGAGCCCATATTAGAATGGACACGATACAAGGTTAATGGCTCATCAAGATAATCAAACGGATAATGCTGCACGACTCTTAACCAATAATCATAATCCTGTGTATATTTATAGGAAGAATTAAACTCCCCCACTTTATCATAGACTTCTTTTTTAAACATGATCGTACATCCGTTTATATGGCAGCCTTTGCTTAAATGACGGACAAAATCTGCTCTATCGGGATAATGTGTTCCTGCCTTTTGTGTCACGACCCTGCTTTTCTCATCGATGACAGAGAAATTTGTATAGCTAATACTGGATTGGAGAGCCTGCATGTAAGCAAGCTGTTTTTCGAGCTTGCGGGGCTGGAATTTATCATCAGAGCTCAGCCAGGCAATATAGTCCCCACTCGCTCTCTTCAACCCTTCATTTAACGCACTGGCCGTTCCTCCATTACTCTTTTCAATATAGATTAGCTTGCCGATAAAAGGGCGAATTTTATCGGCATGGATTGTTGACCCATCATTAACGACAATAATTTCTACATTCCGATAGGTTTGTTTCAAGGCACTTTCAATTGCTTGTGCGACATAGGGGCAATTATAAAAAGGGATAATGATTGTCACCTTTGGACCCATAATTCCATTCACCTTTCCGCCATGTGCTATCTTTTGTCCCATGACTCACACTCCCCTTCCACCCTCTCTGGTAAAAAGGAAGCCTTTCAAGCATTGTATGCACCAGTTTTCCCATTGTTCTCGCCCAATCAGACGGGGCATTATTTCCCTCAGCCCTCATATAGTTATAAAAACAAATTAAATGGAGGTGATCACCACAATGAGAAAAATGCTGTTTGTATATAACTACCCAAGCGGCGGGGTAGAAACATTAGCAAGACAGCGCAGCATGGCTCTTGCACCGTATAAGATAAAATTTGACCTATTATACTCCTCCACAGGTCCCGGTCTGCAAAACATCACGAATGAAGCAGCCTTTGTCATTACAGACCCTTCTGAACGGCAAAAAATGGTCATGGAAGGAAATTATGAAGCTATTATTGTGTGTTCTACCTATACCGACCTTGAAGTGATTCGGAATTATGGCTACACCGGCATCTTAATTTATGAAATCCAGGGACTTGGGTCAATCCCAGAAGCAAAAGTCTTCTTACAACAGCTGGCAAAGCCATACATCGATCTATATGCTGACGCCATCCTGACACCGCAGACACCCCATTTAATCACTATTACTAACAGAGAATTTCCGAATAAACGAAAATATCATTTTCATAATGGCATTAATACCATACAATTTACTTACACCAATCCGGAAAAAGAACCCGATCCCATCATTGGCTGGGTTGGACGTATCGAACCTCACAAGAACTGGCGGGAATTCATACAAATTTATTTACATTTAGTCCCGAATAATCCGCGCTTAAGGGCTTGGTTTTTCTTAGACAGCACAATCTTCCTTCCAGCTGATATGAAAGAATTCAAGGAGCTATTAGAAACAAACCCCTCCTTAAAGAACTGTCAAATATTCTATAATATTCCCCACGAACAAATGCCAACTTATTATTCGCGAATTGCCAGCTCTGGCGGCTTTCTATGCTCCACCACCATCACGGAGGGTTTTGGCTATGCGCTGCTAGAGGCTATGTGCTGTCTATGTCCTATCCTAACGACGGATTCTGATGGCATCTCAAGCTTTGCATTCCATAATCGGACCGGTCAGATTTATCAACAGGGTGACATTCAAAAGGCTGTCCTTGAAGGGCAGAATCTCCTTCATAACGAACGTCACCGTAAATTAATTACTCAAAGGGCCGTCCATTATGTGAAAGAGCATTTCTCCCTGCAAAAGTATGCCAACAAATTCCTGGCGATGATTACGGAGCTTAAAAGAATATAAACAGTAAAAAGCCTGATCACATGATGATATCAGGCTTTTTCACTGGTATACCGAATCATTGGGATATGTATCTCCGTATTTCTTCTATTTGTATACCCTATTCAATAAAGCTTTTGTACAAGCATCTCCAGCAAACTGGCGATTGCTGCAACCGATAAGATAGCTAAAACCCAAATCCCAACAGATGGAAGAAGTGAATATAGCACGATCAATAAACCGCTTGTCCATATTCCTGTACACCAAAAGCAGCTGATTAGCTCCCCAATAAATTTTCTCACGCCGCTTCCTCTTGGAACTAAATAAATCTCTTCCTCTTCTTGCCCGTTTTCCTGTACCACTTCCTTCAGAAAAAAGGCACGTATTTTTTCCGTTATAGCATCAAATACAATTAATCTAGTCAGACGAAAGGAAGCAAGTCCCAGCAGCAAAAGAGAGAAAAAATCCAGCTCAAGCATAAAAAGCACCTCCATATCTCCAGAACCATTACCAAATTGCCGAAAAATAGGCTATTTAATCAAACCAGATAGGTGAAATCTTCATAGTCTGTTAAGGAAATAAAACATCAAGGAGGAAAAATCATGAGTTGCGGTTCTGAGTATGAAACACAAAATTGTATTACTGATACTTTGCTTGCAATTGTGGAAGCTCAAGATAGAGTGGAACCTGGCCAAGAAGGAGCAACTGGCTGTAATCGTGCTATCCAGGAATTAATTGGCGGAATTACAACCTCTGGCTACAATACAATCCCAATCATTCTTCAATTGAAGTGCACAGGATTGCCTTTCATCGGATACGGCGCTGTCAGGGAGAATGTCGCTCCATCGACATCCAGCCTGCTTTATTCAGCCATTTTCCGTGTAGAAGATGTAGATCCGGAGAACAATTGCGCATCCCTGGAATTGCTAAAAAGCTCCAGCACCATTCCATATATTACTGACACCCAGCTTACACCGTCACAGGTTCTATTTGAACTACAAAACGAAGTGCTGACTTGCACAGATGCCTTTATAACAGTCGATTTGAAAGCCTTCGTCTCTGTCTCCTGCCTGCCTCCAATCACACTTACCTAACCATATGTTGGAGACGGCAGAAACATGTTGCCAAATTATCACGAAATCGTTCAACCAGCCTGGGGGCCCTAAACCTCAGGTTGTTTTTTTTGATTCCTTTTTACAGATTGGGCTTGGCCGCTTAGAATCAGGATAAGACGGGATTTAAGATGACGGCTTGTCATTCGTCTTTCATTTTCTACTGTATCTTATTAACCAAGCCCTCAATTGGTTTGGACAAATTCCTTATTCTTTCTATTTTTTCAGAAGACCAATTGGCAAGAACATAACACCACTAGAGACAATATCTATTTAGGATTGAATTTTCCTTATTCATGTTATTGAAGTTATTTTCCTTTCTCCATTCTGATTCAATCTTTTCTGGAGAGTCATATCCCTTCATAAGAAAACCCCGTACAGCCGTACGGGGAAATGGCAGGTACATTTTATACTATTTTTATATCCTCAATCTCATCTATTGAAAAGGATTTGGTGACTGATCCAACCCGAAGCCTAACCATTTCACCGCGCTTGCTTTCAATGATGGCGTTAACCTTTTCGCCTTGAATCGTCAATTCGCAAACAGGCTTTGGTACAACAAGCGGATACCGTGCCAGGCGGGTGACGGTCATTCTGACAGCTTTTTTGCGTTCTGCTTCAGATTCACTTACCTCTGCCACTGACTTCACCTCGGATGCTATTGGAGCTTCTTTCTCAAGATGAACAGGCTCCTCCTTAACAGCACCAAGCTCCTCCATTTTCTTCATGGCCTCTGCTTGAATATTGACAGGAATGTTGAACTCTGATGAAATTTGCTTAACTTCCTCTTGAATTTCCTGCATAGACTGAGCCGCTGCAGCTGCAGCTTTTGCATGCTGGACGTCATCTTGCTCAAGCTTCGCTCCAACAAGCGGCGACTCCACGATTACTTCTCTGCTATGATAAATTTCTTGATTATTTTGCTCTGAACGTTTTATTTGGATCTCTGGCTGAATAATATAGAATAAAGGGGCAACCGAGCCGCCGCCATTTTGTTCATTCATATGGACTCCTCCGTTTCACACGTAAATATCATTCATGATATTTATATGCAGCAGGCGTTTGTCCATTGACTCATGAAACGAAAGAAACCGGGACTGTCATCGTCATTAACGAGACAGCCCCGGTTTTCTCTTGCTGTTATACCGCTATCGGAGCTTTAATGGTCGGATGCGGGTCATAGCCTTCAATTTTCAACTGATCCAAGCTCAATTCGAAGATGCTTGTAAAGGACGGATCAATTACCAATTGCGGAAGCTCTTTCGGCTCCCTTTGCAACTGGGTCCGTACCTGTTCTTCGTGATTCAGGTAAATATGAGCATCTCCTAAAGTGTGAATGAACTCGCCTGCTTCTAGACCGCATTCTTTCGCAATCAAGTGCGTCAATAGGGCATAGCTTGCGATATTAAATGGCACGCCGAGGAAAATATCTGCACTGCGCTGATACAGCTGGCAGGATAATCTTCCATCAGCCACATGGAATTGGAACAGACTATGGCAAGGCGGGAGGGCCATATTAGTCGGCACATCCTCTGGATTCCACGCGGACACAATCAATCTCCGTGATGAGGGATTATGCTTAATATCATGGATGACATCCTTCAGCTGGTCAATTGTTTCACCCGTAGAGGTTTTCCAAGCTCTCCATTGTTTCCCGTACACATTGCCCAGCTCGCCATATTTAGCAGCGAAATCATCTTCTTCAAGCACTCTCTTTTTGAAGATTTCCATTTGCTCATCATAGACCTTTTTAAATTCCTCATCCTTTAGTGAACGAATGCCGAAGTCTGTCATGTCAGGTCCTGTGTACTCATCACTTTCTACCCACTTTTTAAATGCCCACTCATTCCAAATATTATTGTTATGCTGAAGCAAGAAACGAATATTCGTATCTCCGTTAATAAACCAAATCAATTCACTCGCAATTAAGCGAAACGGTACACGCTTCGTCGTTAATAAAGGGAAACCATCCTTTAAGTCAAACCTCATCTGATGCCCAAAAACAGACATCGTACCTGTTCCAGTCCGGTCTGATTTCCTCGTTCCATTCTCCAGCACATGCCGGCATAAATCTAAATAGGCTTGTTCATTTTTACTCAATGCGATCCCCTCCATGGCGAATTATCTCTATATTATCAAGCAAATTGGGTTAATTCCAGCTGCTCAAAAAACGCAAAGGTCTTTGGCGCATTTGTGTATAAACGGCTGCGCATTTCCTCATCATAATAATAAAGTGTAAATGTTTCAGCAAAGTATTCTTCCGGGTAATCAAGGAAATAATCTCTTCCCGGGAAGACATGAGCAACCTCTTCCCGCCAAATTTGTTTAAATTCTTCTGATTGGCTTCTATAGGATAAAATAATGGAATCGATTGAATGGGCAAGCTCATGCAGTTCAAGATTCATGGAATCATGCCCCATTCCCATATCACTTGAGCCGGCCTTCACCAATACCGTCCTTCCGCCGCCCATGCCCGGCACATCATCCCAGGTTGTCGTCGTATACCCCCTTGGCAGAACACCCTTGAGATGGGCTGCTTCCGGCTGGTCAGTCAATTGATCGGTAAATATTTTCAGCCGAATGCCATTGTCCTTTATTTTTTCCAGCAAACTTTCTGGCAGTGAACTGATCCTCGCAACGATCTCTCCTGCCTCGTTCCAATCCTCTTCTTTTTCGGGTAAAATAATGATAGATGATAGGATGGCTGGATTCGAAACCTGGCCACCCTTATCTCGTAGAAACATCGCTTCAGCGTAATAGCGGCTGATCGGCCATATCAGCATTATACTCATACATAAAACAGCGATAACAGCAATGCCATATCCTTTTCTTCTTCCCAACGTAATCACCTTCTTAGGAGCGAATGAACTATGATACAAGAATTTCAAACACCGCCTGCGCACCATCTCTACTATGCTATCTTTCTATTAATCGAAAAGGAATGCGAGGTTGAAATAGGCAAACTAGGCACCTATTCCTTCCAAAGGGGTGTCTATGTATATGTCGGCAGCGCCAAGCGTAATCTAAAGAAACGGATTGAGCGCCATATATGTATAGAGAAGAAGAAACGCTGGCATATGGATTATATCCGTCCATATGGAACAATCTTAAAGATTATAACATATGATGATTCTTTATCAGAATGTGAACTTGCTGGTAAATTCATTGCCAAGGGAAAAATTCTCGTGCCGCGGATGGGTTCCTCGGACTGTAAATGTCCGTCCCATTTCATTTATTTAGGGACACCTGCGCTTCCTTTGACAGATGAATATATCAAGAGTTTCAACTATAAATAAAACAAGCGGCGAGAAAGCTGTATGCTCAAGCTCCTTGCCGCTTATCTTTTTTAAGAATGGGCTCTTTCTTGATGGTGTTTCTTCCGGTAATAATGAAGCCCAATCGCTCCGCCGAAGATAACAGCTAAGATAGCAAAGAATAAGCCGTGTCCAATATGGATTTCAAAGATGGATAAAAGCATCTTTAGGGAAATGACGGCAATCAGCACGAAAGCCGCACTTTCCAATTCCGGTATCTTCGTAATCAGTCTCAAGAATACACCAGCTACCCCCCGCATCATCAAGACGCCAAGAATACCTCCAACAAATAAAATCCATACCTTTTGGCTCACACCGAATGCCGCGAGTATGCTGTCAACGGAGAAGGCTATATCCATTAGTTCAACCGAAACGACTGTTCCCCAAAACGGTCCAAAAAGCCGAATAAAAAGTCCTTTCTTGTTAACCTCCAGCTCTTCTCCCTCATTCTTAGGCTTACGGAAGAAATGATCAAAGGCAAGCCAAGCAAGGTAGGCGGCACCAAGGGCTTTCACCCACTCTATCTTGATGAGATAGACGCCAATCCCGATAGCGAGAAAGCGGAAAAAGTAAGCGCCGAGCAAGCCATAAAATAACGCTTTTTTCCTTTGTTTATGCGGCAAGTGCTTGACCATGACCGCAAGGACTAGGGCATTATCAGCTGAAAGTAATCCTTCCATCACGACCAATGTGGCTATCAAGCCCCAGCTGACTGGGTCCGTTAAAACATTTACCCACATTTGCCAATCAAAGAAGGAAGCATATGTGTCAATCAATTGCATTAGAAAGTCATTCATTGATGTATGTCATCTCCTGTTTCTTTACACTAAAAATAAGAAAAATACGTTGTCTCCAACGTATTCTTCCCTAAAGTCCCCATGGCAGAAACATTTTTCAGCTCAGCCATTTTGGCGGGGTATTTTGGCTCCAATAAATTCGTGCAATCGAATGATGATTGGTGAAATCATCCTTATATGTATGGTAGTGAAATTCGAACCAATGACCTTCCCCAGGAGGGTTTTCGCGCCTTACATGGAAACGAATCAGGTCTTTTTTTGTTTCACCGTCATACAAATGGAAGATTTTCTCACCCAAACCACCTGCCGGCTTTTCCGAAACCACGATATCCGAAAGACGTTCATTCGGATATTCAGCGGAGAATTCTTCAAGTGCTGTCTGCATGCCCGGCAGCACGGCAGAATAGAATTCATCTTGGATTACCGGAGCAATCCGCGGACCAAACTTTTCAATCGATTGTGATTCTGCTTGGCTTACCATAAAAGAAAGAAATTCACCTTGCGGGTCGACCGTTTCTGCCGCATCAAATGTCTGTGCGACATCTGTTATGGCATACGGCTTGTCCTTGACATCCTTGGTGCTTGTTCCCTCATACCAATCCTGATACTGGGAAGGAGTGATTACCCCGAAGCTTAAGACCGAAAGACCAACGACCAATGTCTTTTTCAAAAACCTGGACCAATTCTTCATCGATTCACCTGCCTGCTATATGGCTTTATTGAAATGATTTGTCCAAAAATAAAGAACTATTAAATTAATTCTATCACACCAAAATGAAATTTTGCAGACTTTCTTTTCTGTATAGTGAAACCGTATTTCTCAAAACGGCCGCTCCTAAAATGATCCTTTAGAACAACTCGTTTCCTTGCAACTCGCTTTGCATTCTCAATTGCTTCACTCGTTACATCATCATAGGAAGCAAATCCTTTAAGCCCAAACATACCCATGCTTTCCTCAACCGTTTCCGTAAACATAGGATCGAGATAGACCACATCATAGGTATTATCCTCTGCCTCTCGCAGATAATCATTATAATCAGCTCGAATCATCCTGATTCTTTTCAGAGCATCTCCATAAGGTGAATGACTGTCTTCATAATGTTTTCTGCCTTCATTCATGATGAAATGAATATAGGGGTTAACCTCTAAGCCAGTTACCATTCCCGAGCTTCCTACAACATAGGCAGCCACCCAGCTATCCGCCGCCATCCCCATTGTACAGTCAAGAATAGACATTCCTTCATGAAGACCAGTCATGTCGATGAATGGATCCATCTCTCCCCTTTCAATCCGCTTCATACGAATGGCAGCCATATTCGGGTGAAAGAATAAAGGCTTATCGCTGCCGAGGTCATACAATTCCGTACGAGCCTTCCCCACCACAATACATGGCATTTGGAGATCAGCCTGAAGCTGCTTGATTGTCCGCTTCTTTCTTTCCACATAGAGAAGCCCTAGCTGCTCGGCTGACTTCATAGCCTTATCATTCAGTTGTTCATTCGTTCTCTCAATCGTTGTAACAAACAAGCTTCTTACTCCTTTTTTAACGAACGAAAGAGAGACTTCCCAGTTCCGGAAAGTCTCACATCCATTCTTATTTGCAGTATTGGTTAAAGGCACCGAGCAGGTTTTCCCGGACATCCTCAAGCGTGAAGCCCTCAATCTCGTGCCTTGGGATAAAGTGAACCACTTCATTTCCCTTAAAGAGAGCCATAGAAGGACTTGACGGTACTTCCGCAATGTATTCCCGCATCTTAGCTGTTGCTTCTTTATCCTGCCCGGCAAAAACCGTCACAAGATGGTCTGGTTTCACCTCTGCCTGAATCGCCTGAGCAGCAGCAGGTCTTGCAAGTCCGCCTGCGCAGCCGCAAACAGAGTTAATCACAACAAGTGTTGTTCCTTCCGCATTCTCCATGAATGCATCTACTTCCTCAGAAGTTGTCAGCTCTTTAAAGCCGGCTTCTGTTAGCTCAGCACGCATCGGCTTCACCATTTGTTTCATATATTCATCATATGCCATGGACATATTCATACCCCCAAATTCTTACTGTTCTCCTGTTAGGATACATCAGAACACGAGCTGGCGCAAGGATAGAAGAACCATTGGCACACCCAGTTTATCTCTTCACCGTATGCAGTACAGCTTCACCTTCAAATAAATCTGTCACGGCTCCCTTAGAAGAGCAGGAAACAAGCCTTGCATACTTGCCAAGCGTTCCATTTGGATGAAGCGGGGGAGCAATCCAGTTCTCTCGGCGGAGGGCAATCTCCTCATCCGAAACATGCATATTGATGATTTGTTCCTCCGCATCAATGCTTACAAGATCACCTGTCTGCAAGAATGCAATCGGACCGCCAGCCTGCGCCTCTGGCGCAATATGACCAATAACAAGGCCGTGAGAACCGCCTGAAAAACGACCATCTGTAAGCAATGCGACCGATTCTCCTAGACCCTTCCCGACTAAAATAGCTGAAATGGACAGCATTTCCGGCATACCCGGGCCGCCCTTAGGTCCTTCATATCGAATCACAAGCACATCACCCGGCTTAATTTCACCTTTTAATATAGCTTCTGTTGCACTCGGCTCGTCATCAAACACCTTCGCCGGCCCAGTCATTTTTGTTACCTTAAGGCCATTCACCTTTGCTACAGCACCAGATGGCGCCAAGTTCCCCTTCAATACAACAAGCGGGCCATCCTTTCTAAGGGGTTGGTCAATTGGATAAATAACCTTCTGCCCCTCCTTCAAATCCTCCACTTCCGCCAGATTCTCGGCAATGGTTTTCCCTGTAACGGTTAAGCAATCTCCGTGAAGAAGACCGGCCTCAAGCAATCTCTTCATAACAGCTGGAACACCGCCTGCCTCGTAAAGATCCTGCATAACATATCGACCGCTCGGCCGCATGTCTGCGATATGCGGAACCTTCTTCTGAATGCGGTTAAAATCATCAAGCGTTAAATCCACGCCAGCAGTGGTTGCAATGGCCATAAGATGAAGGGTCGCATTCGTCGAACCGCCAAGCGCCATAACAACCGTAATCGCATTCTCAAAGGCTTTCTTCGTTAAGATATCCTTTGGCGTAATACCAAGCTCTAATAGCCGATAAACCGCTTGTCCTGCCTTCAAGCAATCCTCCTTCTTAGCAGAAGACACAGCTGGATTCGAAGAAGTATACGGCAAGCTCATTCCAAGCGCCTCTGCTGCACTCGCCATTGTATTCGCCGTGTACATCCCACCGCAAGAACCAGCTCCAGGACAAGCATGACATTCAATCTTATACAAACTCTCGTCATCTAAATTACCCGCATTATGCTGGCCGACGCCCTCAAAAGCAGAAACAACATCAATATCTCCGCCATTCAATTTTCCCGGAGCAATCGTTCCGCCGTAAACGAAGACAGAAGGCAGATTTATCCGTGCCTGAGCAATCAAGCAACCAGGAATATTCTTATCGCAGCCGCCAATAGCGACAAAGCCATCCAGGCTCTCCCCTTCAACCACCGTCTCAATAGAATCAGCAATCAAATCCCGGCTCGGCAGCGAATAACGCATCCCTTCCGTCCCCATGGAAATCCCATCCGAGACCGTAATCGTATTGAAAATGAGCGGAGCTCCCCCTGCCTCTGCCGCCCCTTGCTTCGCTAAACGGGCTAGTTCATCAATATGAATATTACACGGCGTCACCTCACTCCATGTACTAGCGACACCAATCATTGGTTTTTTGAAATCTTCATCTTTAAATCCAACAGCTCTCAACATTGCGCGGTTAGGCACTCTCGTCGGTCCGCCATCACTGATCACTTTACTCTTTACACGCAAGTCTTTCTCCATCTCCCATGCCCCCATATGTAAGTTTCTATTCAATATAGTACTTTTTTCTAAAAATTTCAACTATTTCTTCAATTTAGCAAAGAGTTCGCAGGTGAGGGACGAAATTACATTTTACCCGAGGGAGATAAGGCATGGGTACAGGGTGGACACTGCCTGGCTTTTCCCATACTCCTCGCACCCTTCCCCCCCCTACACCTCCACATAATAAAGAAACGCAGGCATCCCTGCGTTTCTCATTCATCCTCATTCACCCAATAAATGCAGTCTTTTATTTAATATTTTCCCAAACAAGGTTGCGCTTAGCTGCTGAAAGAGCATGCCGAGTACAACTGGTACAGCGGCGGATGGCGGGAAGTAAGTGGTTGCAAGGACAGCTCCAGCGCTGATATTACGCATCCCTCCTGAGAAGGTCATGGAGACGATTGATTCCTTGTTCTGGCCGGTTATTTTGGCGACAACATAGGAGAGAACATAGCCTGATAAGGCAATCCCGAATACAGTGATTCCGACGAGAAGCAATCTTCCGCTGATGGTTTCTTTGATATAAGGTGCGATGACTGCGCCGTTTAGCATGACGACAAATCCGAGTCCAAATTTGGTTATGGGCGTTAAGATCTCGTCGAGGCGGAGGATGACTTCTTTTTTCGTAAAGGAGTTGAAGAGCATACCGGCTAGTGATGGGAAAACAACCATCCAAAAGAGACCTTTCATAATTTGCAGCGAGTCAATATGGACACTCTCTCCGACGAGTACCTCCAGATTAAAAGGTACGATGAAGGGTGATAATAATGAGCTGATTAAAATAATGG
This sequence comes from Bacillus sp. FJAT-27916, assembly GCF_001183965.1. Lineage (GTDB taxonomy): Bacteria > Bacillota > Bacilli > Bacillales > Pradoshiaceae > Pradoshia. The sequence continues at coordinate 1,699,232 of NZ_LFZV01000001.1, read as the reverse complement.
CCAATGTTAGAGTGCGGTTTCCATGGTAGATGACAACCCAGACAAAGCTCGTGATGCCTGCCGGAATGGTCATAGCCAAAACGATGCCGGTCACGGTATATTGGTCATCCGGGTAAAAGAGCTGCCCTACTCCGTAGGCGAATAAGGGCATGATAATATGTAAGCTGACTAACGTAATGATGATGGGCCCTGGATGCTTGACGATCCCTTTAAAGGAGGAAAAGCTGGAGTTCAAGCTACCTGAAAATGTCATGAAGGCAAAGACCCATGGGATTAATCCGGACATCCACAATAGCTGGTCGGTCAGAAAAAAGCCGATGACCAGACAGGCTGGTATGAAGAAGGCCATGATGGAGTTTAGTATTCTATTAATCGATTGAAGCATATGTACATCTCCTTGCTGTGTTTAGATGGATGAACGGAAAAAGGCTGCCGGCAATACCCGGCAGCGAGATTTCTAGTTTATTGGCCTTTACGCGCCTCGGTCATTTGTTTCCAGACAGAGCCCAGTGCTTCTTCCCCTTTTTCAATCCGCTCAATGGCCATCTTCACCTGCAGAGCAACCTCGAATTCTTCATCATTCTCTGCTTGACGCAAGGCTGGCAGCGCGGATTCATCTCCTACTTCATATAGATACATTGCCGCTCTCCAGCGTACAAGTTTACTAGGGTCCTTTAATGCTTCCATTTGGGCAGGAATTGCTTCTTTAAAGCCAAGATCTGAGAGACAATCACCAGCCGTTCTTCTGACTGTAACACTCTTATCCTTTAATCCTTTATACAGGTATGGCAGCACCTTTACATCTTCTATCATACCTAAATAGACAACTGCAAGCCGTCTGATGGAAGCTTTCTCATCTGCAAGTGCTTTGTCGAGCAGCGGAATATCTTCCAAGGTAGGGTCCTCCATAAGGTCGAGGGCCTTAAAGCGCTCCCGCCAATCTGGATGGTTTAAGTCCTCTTCTGTCAGCTTCTTTCGTTGGACTCTCCTGATTTCTATACTATCATTCTTGGAATTCTTCGCATCTTCGACAAGCTGATTCAGACGTTCTGCCGGATACGTTGCAAGCAATTCATCCATGACTTCTTGGCCGATTTGATCTAAATTGCCGTATCTGCTGCCATAATCACTCCATTTCCTGATTAATACGGCATTATCTGCTGCAAATTGGGCTTGCTTGAATGCATGCAGGAATTCATCCGGCATGGACCATCTCTTTTCCTCGAGGTCGCTGTTTGCCTTGATTTGTATAGGGATTCCCTTAAATACTTGAATTTGAACTTTCACCTCGCCAAATCCTTGTCCTGAGGCAAGTGAGTTCAATCCATTTTGCTGCTCACCATCACCAAAGATGCTCTGAACCTGCATCAATAATGCCGGCCAATCATATTTGGCATTTCTTTCTACGGCGAGGAAATCAGCAACATGATAAACGCCTTTTACTCCTTCAATTTGAAGGATTTCTTTAATGAATGGCGGAGCGGTTTCAGCCATCTCTTTTTTGTAATTAGTGCTTTTGCCCATTGGCAGTTCTTCATTTAAGATGACCTTCATTGTATTTGGGCTTGGTGTTGGTTCAATTGATATTATTTTCATCATAAAAAATCCCCCTGACCACTTAACTCTAGGGGGATTGTAGCATATTTGACAAAATATTTACATTCGTATGATTTTAACCTTCCTGCTTCTCGGATAAATAGGTCCAGCGCTCAATCAAGTGTTCAAGCTCTTCGTTCAAGCTGTTCTCTTCCTCCGTTAGCTTCGCGGCCAGCTCAAAATCACTTCCTGTATTCGCTAGTTCTTCTGCGATTGTTTCCAATCTTTCTTCTACGCCGGCAATTTTATCTTCAATCCCTTCCCATTCCCGCATTTCATGATAGGAAAGGCGTTTTTTCTGCTTTGTCTCATCTTTTCGAGCAGGTTTAGGAGCAGGGTTTTTCTGTTCGGGAACCGTCTCTCTCTCCAGTGATTGACGCCATTCGAAATAATCGGTAGCCTGGCCAAGATATTCATTAATCTCTCCCTGTCCATCAAATATCCACAGCTTTGTACATGTTTTATCAAGGAAATAGCGGTCATGTGACACGGTCACGACAACACCAGGAAAATGCTGCAGGTATTCTTCTAACACCGTCAATGTCTGGATATCCAAGTCATTGGTAGGCTCATCGAGCAATAGGACATTCGGAGAGGCCATCAAAATCTTAAGCAAATAAAGGCGCCTTCTTTCCCCGCCGGACAATTTCCCAATGATCGTCCCATGAGTGTATGGTTCAAACAGAAAGCGCTCAAGCATTTGTGCGGCTGATACCCGCTCTCCATTTGCGAGCGTGATCGCTTCAGCTGTTTCACGGATGTATTCAATCATGCGCTTGTTCAAAGGCAAATCTTCATTTTCCTGTGTGTAATAACCGATATTCACGGTTGCACCACGGTCAATCTCTCCGCCGCCAACAGGAATTTCTCCAGCCAGCATCTTCAGCATGGTTGTCTTCCCGCTCCCATTAGATCCGATAATACCGATTCGGTCCCCTTTTTGCAGGATGACGGAAAACGGCTTAAAGAGAACCTTGTCTCCAAACGACTTCCGTACATCTTTCAGCTCAAGTACCTTCTTGCCCAGTCTTGATGAGGAGACGTCCAAGCTGAGGTCCTCTGTGCTCGTTGTTTGGTTTGTTTTCTCCTGCAGGCTTTCGAAACGCTGGATTCTTGCCTTCTGCTTTGTTGTCCGTGCCTTTGCACCCTTTCTCATCCAGGCAAGCTCAGCCGCGTATAGTCTAGAGAGCTTATGAGCAGCCCGTGCCTCCACCTCGTCACGAATGGATTTAATCTCCATGAACTTCTCATAGTTCCCATCATAGGCATTAAGCATTCCCCTATCAAGCTCCCAAATCTTCTTGGTTACAGCATCCAAGAAATATCTGTCATGGGTCACGAAGAGAACGGAGCCTTGATAGTTTTGTAAATATTCCTGCAGCCAAGCAATGCTCTCATAATCCAGATGGTTCGTCGGCTCATCTAGAATGAGAAGATCTGCTTTTTCCATTAGAGCCTTTGCCAAAGCACATCTTTTCTTCTGACCGCCAGATAAATGCCCCATCTTTGCATTCATGTCTGTAATTCCAAGCTTATTGAGCATAATCTGAGCATTGGAGTGTACTTCCCAGCCGCCCTCAGCATCCATTTTGGCTTGAAGGCTGAACATTTTATCGAGCAAGGCTTGATTATCGGGAGCAAGCTTCATATCTTCGAGCAGTTCCTCGTATTCTTTTACCACACGGAATACGGGTGAGTCATTACGGTAGATAAAGGATAGAACCCTCTCCTCCTCATCCACCTCAAAGGTTTGGCCAAGGAAGGAAATTCGGTAGTCCTTCGGTTTATCAATGCTGCCGCCGTCTGCCTCTTCCACACCTGCAATTATTTTCATTAAAGATGATTTACCGGTTCCATTTAGTCCAATTAATCCAATTTTTTCATTCTCACTAATAGAGAATTCGATTTGGTCGAATAGCACCTTATCGCCATATTCCTTTTTTAAGCCTATTCCTTTTAGTACTTTCATTCTTTCCATTCCTTTTCAAACTGGCAAAGATAAGACTGCATAAAAGCATGCCTTTCTTCAGCCATTTCTCTGCCTGTATCAGTATTCATAAGGTCTTTGATCACTAGTAATTTATCATAAAAATGAGCAACCGTACTACCGCTTTTCTTCTTTCTATCTTCCTTCCATTCTCCCTGCCTGCAAATGAGCTGGCCGCTTTTCGAGCCGTAAGCGAATGCTCGCGCGATTCCGATAGCCCCGATGGCATCGAGCCGGTCAGCATCCTGAACGATCAATGCTTCTGGTGAGAGCAAGGAACGATTTCCCTTTCGAAAGGAGATATTAGCCGTATCGGTCAGGATCTTCTCCACCATGTCAGACGGGACCTTATTCATTATTAGCCAGTCCTTAAGCGTTAAATCATTCGCGGTTAATGCCAGCTTGTCATCATCCACATCATGGAGAAGAGCAACCAAATCCATGTATAGCGGGTTGCCCATTCGTTCCTTTTCCCAAATCTTGCGAGAATGTCGACGGACTCTTTCCATATGGAGCCAGTCATGTCCTGTGACGTCCTCTTTAAATCGCTCCCTCACAAAGATCTCCGCTTCTTTTATTAGCTGTTCCAATCCATCATTCCCCTTTTATTTTTCCAGCCAGCCAATCCCAACCGTGCCTGTACCTGCATGGAGGGCTAGTGCTGTCCCAAGCGGGTTAGCACTCAGGGAAGCATCCAGCCCTTCCGCTTGTATCATCTCTTTCCATTCGAGGGTTTGCCTTTCATCACGACCGTATAGCATAAAGACCTCTTCAATTTTGCCTGATGCCATGGATTCCTTTAGGTAGCTGTTTATTTTCTCTGTCGCCTGTTTCCACGTACGTACCTTTGTCTTGATTTCAAGTTTTCCATTCTCAATTGTTACGATTGGCTTAATTTTCATCAAGCTCCCAAGGAAGTACTTGCTCGCTGATAATCTTCCGCTTTTATGCAGCTGCTGAAGGGAGCCAATCCAGACAAATACCTTCAGCTTTGATTTTATGGCATGGATGCTCTGGATGACAATCTCCGGCTCCTGGAAGAAGTCCCACAGCTTGATGGCTTTTTTGAGCAGAAGCGTCAATGGATAGGACAGAAAGCTTGAATCCACACTGAAGACAGGAATTCCCACCATCTTTCCTGCCTGCACGCTCGTAGAATAAGTACCGCTGAGCTCACTCGACACATGAAAGGAGAAAATGAGATCATACTCCTCCTTTGCAAGGCGCTCATATAACTTTTTAAAGTCCCCTACAGATGGCTGTGAGGAGGAGGGTACTTCTCCATTGTCCAAATGACGGACTAGCTCCTCTGTCGTCAAATCAACTCCATCCAAATAGGATTTCCCATTTATGATTAAGTGAACAGGCAGAACATACACGTGAGGATTTTCCCGCAAACTTTCATCCAGCACAGCAGAACTATCTGTAACCCAGGCTACTTTTTTCATGCTTTTCCTCCTACTATATGAGACTACAACATTTTATTCTTACTTCTACCTAATATGACGAATCCCTCCCAGGCGGGAGGGATTCCATTAGAGTAATTCCTTGATGCTGTGTTCGACCTCTGACATTTTCGTAGAAGGAGCAAAGCGTTTGATGACATCGCCGTTACGGTCGATCAAAAATTTTGTGAAATTCCATTTAACTGCTTTTGAGCCCATTACACCAGGGGCTTTTTCCGTCAAATATTTATAGATTGGATGGGCACGTTCCCCTCTAACATCAATTTTACTGAACATCTGGAAGGTTACACCGTAATTTGTCTTGCAGAAGGCTTGAATTTCCATATCATCCCCAGGCTCCTGTGCCATAAATTGATTACATGGAAAGCCTAGTACGACAAAGCCCTGCTCACGATATTTCTGATAGAAATCCTCTAATTCCCTGTATTGAGGGGTAAAGCCACATTTACTTGCTGTATTCACGATTAGGATAACCTTTCCCCGATACTCGCTTAACGAAATATCATGACCTGATATGGATTTAGCCTGTAAGTCATAAAGGTTCATTATTACCCTCTCCATTCGTAAAAATTGCCGTTTCTTTATTACATTCCTGCACTTAAGATATGCTGTATTTGCTGTACATACGTTTGCAGCAAGGAAACATCTTCTTCATAAATCAGTTTTTCCCGTTCAATCTCAATCGTCACATAGGTTTCATCGCGGTTATGGCCAATTGGCATATGCTTCAAAACCCGGTATTGATGTCCCTTATCCCATGTCTGTTTCAGGATGTGTATGATCCTAAGCGGGTGCTCAGGGTTGATAAAACGGAACATGAATTTAAGCGTACAGCCGGGATTTCTTTTCGTGAAGGCAATGAGCTTCTCTTCAGCAAAGGCAGACATGGAGGCAGATAAAGTAAACGTACATTCCACATCCTTTTCCTTGTCTGCATTCAATCTGGCGATAATCTCAAATTTTCTAGACATATGGGCAAGGTCAACGAGATCATGCCGGTCTATAACAGCTAACTCTCCATCAAGATCCAAGTCATAGAAGGCTCCTTCAGCCACAACCTTTAAGTTCTCAAATACCGTTGGATCAAACAAACGATCACTCCCAATACCCCTGATTTTCCCCGCTTTACCGAACTGTAAGATCGCGCCTCTAAACTTAATGTAACGCAGGGTGCTTAGAAGGATGATCATCGGTTCGTGAATCAGCGGAGAAGCTCCCCGCTGATTGAAGTTTTATGTTCTGTTAAAAAAGACCAGCTGCATTACCACTTTCATCGACATCCATTTGAAGGGCTGCAGGTTTTTTCGGCAGACCAGGCATCGTCATGACATCTCCGGTCAAGGCAACGATAAATCCGGCTCCGATAGAAGGCTTTAATTTTCGTATGTTAATGGTGAAGACTTCCGGACGTCCAATTTTGGCTGGGTCGTCAGAAAGAGAGTATTGGGTTTTCGCCATACAAACCGGGAGTTTGCCCCAGCCTTCACCTTCAAACTGCAGAAGCTGCTTCCGGGCTTCCGGGGAATATTCGACTCGATCTGCTCCATAGACAATCTGGGCAATCTTACTGATTTTTTCACTGATTGTGTCTTCATTATTATAGAGCCTTTTAAAGGAGGAAGTATCTTTTTCGATTATTTCCTCAATCTTTTCTGCCAGGTCTATACCGCCGGCTCCACCTTTTTCCCACACCTCAGTTAATGAACATGTATAGTGATATTTCTCGCATAATTGCTGGAATAAAGCAACCTCATTCTCTGTGTCGCCGGAAAATTTATTTAGGGCAATGACAAATGGCAGTCCAAATGCCGTGATTGTTTCACAATGCTTCACTAAATTGGAGAAACCTTCTTCAAGAGCGGCCAGATTCTCATCTTTTAAATCTCCTGCCGGGACACCCCCATGTAATTTCAAGGCTCTAATCGTTGCAACTATCACGACAGCATCCGGCTTTAATCCGCCTGCAGCCGTTTTAATGTTTAAGAATTTTTCTCCGCCGAGATCAGCACCAAAACCAGCCTCTGTCACACAATAATCTCCCAGCTTCAAGGCCATTTTTGTGGCGATGACACTATTGCAGCCATGAGCAATATTCGCGAAAGGTCCTCCATGAATGATGGATGGCGTATGCTCGGCCGTTTGCACGAGATTCGGCTTTATAGCTTCCTTCAGAAGCAAGGTTAAGGCACCTTCTACTTTTAAATCTGCCACGGATACTGGCTTATCTTCATATGTATATCCGATAATAATCTTTCCAAGTCTTAGCTTTAAATCTTCTAGATCATTAGCCAGACATAGGATTGCCATGATTTCTGAAGCAACCGTAATGTCAAAACCATCTTCACGCGGTACACCTTGTTTTGGTCCACCTAGTCCGATGACAATCTGGCGCAGTGCACGGTCGTTCATATCAAGCACTCGCTTCCAAATAATCTTTCTCGGGTCAATATTCAGGTCATTTCCTTGATGGATGTGGTTATCGATGAAGGCCGCTAAAGCGTTGTTTGCCGTTGTAATGGCATGGATATCACCTGTGAAATGGAGGTTAATTTCATCCATTGGGAGCACTTGCGCATAGCCTCCGCCTGTTGCTCCCCCCTTAACTCCCATTACAGGACCAAGAGATGGTTCACGCATGGCAATGACCGCTTTCTTTCCAAGCTGCGAGAGGGCATCGCCTAGACCGACAGTAACGGTTGATTTGCCTTCTCCTGCTTTTGTCGGATTTATGGAAGTAACAAGAATCAAACGCCCATCGGCTGTGTCAGCCTTCTTCTTCAGAACATCCAAAGAGATTTTCGCCTTATATCTCCCATAAGGTTCCCATTCTTCTTCCGTTATGCCCAGCTTCTCGGCAATTTCGGCAATCGGCTTCAATTCCGCTTCCATCGCAATTTCAATATCGGTTTTGACAACTGTGTTCGATTTCATGGTAGTCCCCCTCTTACTTTCTCACCTCTAGTTTAACAAAAATCATATCAGAGACACACATTTTATATTTGCCAGCCAATAAAAATATGAATACAATAGTAAATATTGCAACCATTGATTGAATTTTCCAATTATTATAACTCCATCGGATAATCCATTCGAGGTGAAAAGGAGGCTTCCAGCATGCCCATTACCATTCCTAAGCTTCTTCCTGCGAAGAAAATCTTAGAGAACGAAAATATTTTTATCATGGATGATATTCGAGCGATGAGCCAGGATATCCGCCCGCTCAAGATCTTAATCCTTAACTTAATGCCGGAAAAGGAGAAAACTGAAACCCAGCTTCTCCGCCTCCTCGGAAATACGCCCTTACAGGTGGATATTACCTTTCTTAGGATGCGGACACATGAGAGTAAACATACATCAGCTTCTCATTTAAATCAGTTCTATAAGACATTCCACGAAATTTCTAACAACCGGTTTGATGGAATGATTATTACTGGAGCACCGGTTGAAAAGATGGAATTCGAGGAAGTGAACTATTGGCAGGAACTAAAAGATATCATGGACTGGACAAGGGAGCATGTTACCTCAACGATGCATATATGCTGGGGAGCTCAGGCCGCCCTCTATCATCATTTCGGTATTTCTAAACAATTATTATCAAAGAAATGTACAGGCATTTACAGCCATCATGTCCTTAAGCCGCACGAACAGCTGGTCAGAGGGTTTGATGATATCTTTTACGCTCCCCATTCCCGATATACAGATGTAGAAGCTGAAGAAATCCGCCATCATGAGGAACTGATGGTACTGGCCGAATCCGACCATGCGGGATTATTTCTCGTCTCATCAAAAGACGGGAAGCAAATTATGGTTACCGGGCACCCTGAATATGAGCTGTCCACATTAGCCCAGGAATATGAACGCGATTTGATAAAGGGAACTGATGCGCCAATACCAGAGAATTATTTCCCTAATAATAATCCGAAGGAAAAACCATTACATACTTGGAAGAGTCATGCAAGCCTCTTGTTTGCAAACTGGCTGAACTATTATGTCTATCAGGCGACACCATATGATTGGAATTGATGTTTGCATAACAATGCATAAGGACAATCAAGAATCAGCAGCTTTTCCCACTAATTAAATATTCACTTAATTCGCACGATTCATTTTGACACCATCTATTTAAATATTGTATATTGTAATTGTCATGACCACCCTATTGCGGTTCTGATAATATGTTATTGGCTCATATGGGCCACAGTTTTAGGAGGAATAAAAAGATGCAAACTGGTAAAGTAAAATGGTTTAACAACGAAAAAGGCTTTGGATTCATCGAGGTTGAAGGCGGAGACGATGTATTCGTACACTTCACTGCTATCCAAGGCGAAGGCTACAAATCCTTGAACGAAGGCGAAGAAGTAACTTTCGAAATCGTCGATGGAGAAAGAGGACCGCAAGCAGCGAACGTTCAAAAAGCTCAATAACTACTTAATAAGCAAACAGCCGCCATACTTCCATATGGCGGCTTTTCTTCTTTCTACTCTTCATTCAATCGGCTGCCTATCATTTTCAGCTGCTCGCCGACCGTACATTGTGTAATGCAGAATCTGTGGGCATGTCTCCGTCCATGATCCGACACGAGCTGCTTATGCAAAAAGCATCCATTGCAATACGTATTCAATAAATGATCAACCTGCCGAAACGTCTGTTTCTTTTGACCTCTCTCCCTCATTCGTTCATCCTCCTGCCGGCACTTCAAGCACACTGTTTATAGAGGTACCTTGAAGCGCCTGCTGAGCTAATCGATGTGCTTCTTCATTGGCTTTCCGCTGAACGGGCTCGACCTCATATTCAAGTCCAAGTTCCCTCAGCTTATTCTCAATCCGGTCAAGCCACTTGTTCAATGCTTCATCAAAGCATGGCCATTCCCCTGAGAGCTGATTTAACACAACCTGAGAATCGCCTTTTAGGCTAATGCGCTGATGCCTTGCTCCCATTTCCTCTACTTTAAGACAGGCTGCATATAGGGCACAATACTCGGCTTCATTATTATCCTCGATTTGATCAAAGCGTTCATTATACCTTGCACGGAAGATTTTCCCGTTTTGTTTGTAATATATGACGACACCCGCGCCCGCTGAAGTTTCTCCCGGCACATGGCTTCCATCAAAATAGACAACAAGCTCATGCGGGTCTTCCTTTGTTTTCTCCGTCAGCTTGAGGAACTGTTTCTTTGTCCACTCCTGTCCAATCTCATCGATGAATATCATTTCCTTTGCCCGACCGATTTTTTCTAGGTCTGCCGCAATCTGAACGGCGGTTTCACTATCCATTTCCTCTGAAGTAAACAGGACGGAGGGAAGCTTTGATTTCGTATAATTCCATCTTAATGTAACCTTCATTTGGGTCTCCTTTCGAATGAAATGATCACCGTATAACTTCTTATATGCCCCGAAAGCATTACTCATACTTAACGTAACCTTTTTTACGGTCCAGTATAACTATGGACTTTTCCCTTCAACTGAGGTAATTTGTATCTAAAAGCGTTAATTTGGCTGAATAGAAGGATGTTTTAACCATGATAGAAGTATATATTGACGGGGCCGCTAAAGGCAATCCCGGACTGAGCGGGGCCGGTATTTTCATTAAAACCGGTGAGGGTCAGGAACGTTATTCTATTCCCCTTGGTACGCGGGATAATCACGAGGCAGAATATTTAGCCTTGATTCATGCCCTTCGCATTTGCCAGGAGAAGGGCTATGACGATATCATCTCTGTCCGCACAGATTCCAAGCATGTCGCCGATGCGGTTGAGAAGGAATTTGTCAAAAAGGAGCCGTACCGTTCCCTGCTCGCCGAAGCATTGCAACTCACCGCAGCGTTTCCTCTGTTTTTTATTAAATGGATTCCTGAATCACAAAACAAGACAGCTGACCAGCTCTCTCGTGAGGCTATCCGTAAGAATGACCAGTAACCCATAAGAAATGGCCCAGATTCAACGGATGAATCTGGGCCATGATATTTAGGAGACCTGTATTCCATATTCCTTCATTAAGTAATAGGCTTCCTTCCTTGAAGAAACCTTATTATTCATTAATGTTTCAAGCAATGACACATAGAAGCCGCCATCAAAGCGTCTTTGCGCTTTCAGTGTGCATTCTATGGCAATATTGGCGATCCAATCTGGCGCCGAAGTCATCTCTTTTCCAAAATAGATAAAACCAATTGCCTCTTCTCCAAGCTTGAACCCCTTTGAAGACAATGTACATATGTATTCTTCTAATTTTTCCATGACCCCTGAAACACACTCCTTCACGTCAATACATGATAATTGTAAAACATTTTTATGGAGTTGGATACAGTTTTTTGTCGAATTGTCTGAATAAGGCCATAACATAGAGGTTGGGACAAAACTTAATCAATGACCCTCAAAAATGAATGATTGTCATTTATTCTTTGTAATCAATAGCAGTTGGAAAGACAAGTCCGTTCCATTTCACGAAATGCACTCGCTTCCCTCTACTTCCCGCAGGAGTCGTGTACATTTCGCTCCATTCCCCTAGTCACTAATAGTAGAAAGCCACAATCAACTCATACAGGGAAAACAACAAATAAAGACCCGAATGATTAGACGATAGAATCATTCCTTTATCGTCTAATCATTCGGGTTATCATTGACTGAAATATTTATGTCCCAGCCTCTTTCAGTTTAACGTGTCCGTATATTCAAGTCTAATTTCGACAGCTCTTCCTCTAAGCGGTCATGGTCAGGCATGTACATCAGCTCTTCATGCGTCCAGGCTGTGAATTCCTCGATATCACAAATAATTTGTGCGAGCTCCTTGCTGATAAAGGCTGACTCTCTCCCAGCATGTAATTTCTTTCGGCAGCGGTTAAACTTCGAATCAAGTTCCTCCAGCTGCTCATAAAGTCCCTCAAGCGATTCGTAATGCTGGATAAGCGGCAAGGCCGTCTTCTCTCCAATTCCCGGACATCCCGGAATATTATCGCTTGAATCTCCGAGCAAAGCCTTCACATCCACCCACTGCGCTGAATCAATACCATAATCAAGTCTGAACTGGTCAATAGTATAGTGAGTCTCACCCGCCCTACCGGCAATAATCTGTGTTGTCCGTTCATTGAGAAGCTGGAATAAATCTCGGTCATTACTGTAAATATAGCAGTGCCCAAATTCATTCATGCTCCAAAGCGTCGAGATGGTTCCAATCACATCATCCGCCTCATAGGACGGTACGGAAAGCTGTTTTACTCCTGCCTTATCCAGTACCTCCCGCAATACCTCATATTGCATAATAAGCGGTGCTGGCAGCTCCCCTCTTGTCGCCTTGTAGAAATCATACTTCTGGCGCCTAGAGGACTCTTCCCTCTTCACATCCCAAGCAACAGCCAGATGGGTCACCTCATTTGTTCGCACAAGAGAAAACATTTTCTGGAAGAATACCCGAAGTGCGTTCGTATATACGCCATTGCTGCTTTTATATAATTGGTCCTCTGTCTTGCCGTACGCTGTCGCAAAATAGCCGCGGCTGAGCAGATTGAAACCATCGATTAATAAGAGTGTTCGATTGTCCTGCATGATTGCATCCCCTGTTCTCTATTCGGTCTTGAAATAATATCATGATTGCTCCATTTTAGCATAGGAAGCCTCAGGCTGCCCCAAATAAAAATTGCCAGAAGCAAAGGTCTTCCACCTCAGTTTGTTTCAACAGGGTTTTCATCATAAGAGATCCAATCGCTAAAACTGCCGCCATAGACTTTTACATCCTGATAACCAGCCTGCTTGAGAGCAATGTAGTTAACACATGCGGTAATGCCAGACCCGCAATAAACCATAATGGATGTCTCTCTATCAATATCGGCAAAGCGGCCGGCAAGCTGGCTGTCCTTCAAATAGAGGCCATCATCTAGATTTCCCATCCATTCATAATTGATGGCTTTCGGGATATGGCCGCACTTCGCATCAATTGGCTCATAGAGACCCATGTAACGGCCCTCTTCCCTGGAGTCAATCAAAACACCAGCTGCTTTGCCGGCTGAGAGTGCTTTCACCTCTTCGTATGCAGCCAAGACCTTATTTTCTTCTTCTGGCCAGTAATCAGAAGATGGCAAATTAGGAATTTCAGCTGTTACTGGATAACCCTGCTCTTTCCAAGCCTTCAAACCTCCATTTAAGACGTATACGCCGCTATAGCCATAAAGCTCGCTAAGCCAAAGAAATCGGGCAGCAAAGGCTCCTTCCCCTCCATCATAGGCAATGACGATGGAATCTTGGTCAACGCCTAATTGCTGCATAAAACGGACGAACGTTTCTTTTGAAGGCAGCGGATGCCTGCCCCCATGCTCCAATACTTTTGAGGAAAGGTCTCCTCCAGTATCTGCATAGGCAGCTGAGGGAATGTGCTCTTCATTATAGCTTTCCCGTCCCTTCCCCTCATTAGATAGGTCATATTGGCAATCGACGATCCTCACGCGGCTGTCGGTCAATCGCTGGAACAGCCATTCAGTTTCTTGTATAAGTGTCAACCTTTCGATCATTCCCTTCTCTCTTCATTATGCTGCCAAGGCGTTCAGCTGCCTGCTCGTAAGCAGCCGGATTCGACTGCTCCTCTAGCATTTGCTTTAGGCCAGAAACAATCTCTGCCCCATCAGCCAGCATGGAGCTGGTCAATTGTTCGCCTAATGCCTCAGTTATATACTCTGCATACGATAACAGACTTTTCTTTTGTTCGGTATAGTATTCATCAATCAGCGTCTCAAGCTTGTCATAAACAGACCGCTCCATCGCTTTGCGTCCATCCTTTTCGAAGAAGGCATTTGTCCCCTTGAATAGTCTTAATTCCTCCTTGAAATCACTTGCACTCACATTCTGTAATGGAGATTGTTGGAGGAATTCCTCTTGGACTGCGAGAGAAGGCTCGCCAAATGCCCAATCCTTCTGAACTGCTTGAGCTGATTCTGCCAGTCGCAGATAGGCTTCCCTCATTGTCTTCTCAATCGCCTTCTCTAACCGAAGCGAGGCAGCCTGCCATTCATTCATGATCACCAATTTCATATCATCAAGCAGGAGATTCATGCTTCTGACTAATGATTGTCTATCATTGGTTATTCTTCCAGGGTGGAAGTATTCCTTGAAAACACTCGGGAAATTCAAGCCTAAACGCTGCTTGCTGTAGAACAGGAGCTCTTCTGCCTCCTGCCTTGCCAATTCACCTTCATGAGTAAATGTTTTTTCTTGCAGGAGCTTTTGAATCTCTTGCCAGTTTCGTTCAAGCGATTCTTTTCTCTCCCGCTTCTTCTCTTCACTCTCATTTGCCAACTCAACCGACTGACATAATAAATGATAGGCTTTCTGCAGCTCCGACCAACTTGCGGTGAGCAGCAAGGATTTTAAGTCATGATCAAGAAACCCATGGAAGGCCTCCTCAAATTTTTCGAACAAATAGACATAGCGCTCGGCATTCTCATCCTGCGAGCCTGTTCGCATCTGTAGTGCCGATCGGCTCGAGATAGGGAATATACGTGGATTCCTGATGCCAGATTCCCTTAACTGAGAATCCAAGTATTCCACCACTAGCTCTCGTTCCTGTTCATCCGCTGCAAGGTCTGCCGCATTCAAAAGGAAGAACATTTTATCCAAGCTGAAGGAATCCTTTACCCGGCCCAATTGGTCAAGGAAGTTCCTGTCTGCCCTCGAGAAAGGATGGTTATAATACGTTATAAAGCAAATCGCATCCGAGTGCTTAATATAATTGAATGATGTACCTGTATGTCTAGCATTAATCGAATCTGCTCCAGGAGTATCGACAAGAATGACTCCTTTTCTCGTCAGTTCACAATCATAATACAGATCAATCTTCTCAATGAAGCAGGATTTTGCTTCATCCGTCGCATAGGCGGCAAAATCATCGATGCTAACCGTGAATACTTCCCCAAGATTGGCTTTGAACTGGTCAATACCGGTCATGAATGCTTCCAGGAAGGAAGCACGAAGTCCAAGTGCCTCTCTTTTCTTAGCTAAAAGAGTCTTTGCCTGGCGCTTCGCCAGCTCCAAATCTTGGACATTAAGCCCTTCATCCAACCATATACCGTTCAAATCATCAATTAGCATCTTTTCTGTCTTAGCGAAAATGACCGCCGTTCCATTCCGATGCTCACCAGTGGGCGGGAGAATTCGATTGATAACGGCTGTTGTTGGATTTGGAGAGACTGGCAGTAAATTAGACCCTAAAAGAGCATTGGCAAAGGACGATTTGCCTGCACTGAAGGCACCAAATAAAGCTAATGTATACGTTTGGTTTTGGAAGCTGAGTGAACGAGCGCTCAATTCTGCCGCTTGCTTCTTAAACCCTGGAACATCCTTTAATATCGCAGCAGCTTGCAAAAGCCGGTCCATAATATCATTAGCGGGCGGAAGATTTACTTGATTCTTTTCATCTCCGTCAACCGCCGGTTCATCCAATTCTTGCTCTGACAGATTCATCTCATCCGTTGCTTTCGGAATGATAACCTCCACCTGTTCTTCCGGTTTCAGGAAATCCTCAATCTCAGCTAGCGGGAACCTTGGCCGCTTCCCTAATTCTTTCATAACCTCTGCCTCATAAGCCAATTGCTCCTGTTTGGCATTCTGCCACTTATCCCATACTTCCAAGAGATCCGGGGTTTCTTCCATTCTTACTTTCACCGTTTTAAATAAGCCTTTACGTTCCTTTTCCCAATCATTAAACAATCTGTCTGCCAAAATCTTTGCCTGATGTAACGATGATTTCTTAATATCTGAGGCAAGACGGTCAGAGAAGTTCAGAACAAGGTCACCTGTCATAGCGGCAAGCGGCTCTATCTTTAACAAATCACCGTACGGAATTTCATACGTAAACGCTTGTATAAGATCCAATCCCTTTTGCTTATCACCAGGATACTCTGAAAGCAGATTACGAAACAGTTCCTGCAGGTGCCAGATGACGGTAGAATCTGTCTGCTTCTTCACATCCTCCTCTAGCAGCTGCCTTCTTCGCTCACGCTCCTGCAAGGTTTTCTGTTTCCCAAAGAAGCCGATCTTAAAGGAGGTAACATTAGCTTCAAGGTATTGCCTTACAATCTCCCTCGTTTCATAAGGTGTCAGGTTTGCATTCTTCAGAATGGCATTGGCCTTCTCCTCAAAGCGGCGTTTCGCTTCCTCACCATATGTCTGGATTTTCTTATCCAGCCGCTCTGACTGCTCAACCGCTTCCAATAAGACAGGATCATAGGAACGAAGCTTTTCAGATAGGGCCATATACAAATCCTCATCCTGTGCATTCCTCCATGCAAGATGCTCATCAATAAGTCTTCTTACAAGGGAAGGAATATCCATTTGTAACGGGATCCTTGAAAGCTCTTCAATCTTCTCCTTCACCTTCCGAGCCTGATTATACGGATGGTCTTCATCTCTCATGGTTGTATAATAAATCTCCTCAGGCTTTACATCCCACTCATGGAATGCCCGCCTCACACTCTCCTTGATGGTGGAGAAGGGAAGCTCTCGATCGTCATGCTTATCGATCTGATTGATGATGATATACAGCTTTTTCCCCATCTTCGTTAAATCTTTCGTAAACTGAAAATTGACCTCTGACTGAATATGGTTATAATCCGTCACATAAAAAACAGAATCAGCCATATGAAAGCTTGAAGCAGTCGAACGTTCATGTGCATCATCAGTCGAATCAATTCCCGGTGTATCGAGAAGGGCAACCTGGTCCCCAAAGGGAAAACCTTCAATTCGTAAATTAATACTTTGTATTTCCGCACCATTCTTCGCATAATCTTTCATCACTGAAAAATTGATTGGCGGAGGAAATACAGCAATCCGTCCGTCAGCCAATGTAATTCGAGCTTCCCCGTTACCGCTTTCAATACGAACGATATTCGCACTCGTTGGGATAGGACTCGATGGCAGCACAGTCTGGCCAAGCAAATAATTGATAACCGTAGATTTCCCAGCCGAAAAATGTCCGCAAAAAGCTAAACTGTACTTATTATCATACATTTTTTCCATGATTTCCTTCGTCTTTTCTGACCGCTCCCTATCCCCGCTTCGGTCAAAAAATCGATATATGCCGTAAAGATACATGTAATCATTCTGACTCTTGTGTGTGATCATAGCAATCCCCTTAAATTGTCGTGACTTCATTTTCTTATTTTACATGATAGACCGGCAAATTGACCATTGTTTATCCCCAATTCTGAAATCACCAAAAAAACAAAAAAGGAATCCGAAAGATGACTCTCCTTACGCATTCCTATACCGTTCACTTATTCATTTATACCAAGTCTAATCCAGCTAACCAAAGAGAGCGTTTGTAATTGGGATCCCTGAGACAAACACTCACTTTGGGCTGGCCACATTATTCAAAACATAAACCATCACCGTGCTAAAAGTTGTAACAGTTGTGCCGACAAATACCCAAACCATGATATGCACCTTCCCTGTTATGTAGTACAGTTGAGAATGTCTCTCACTATACTTATATCTTAGCATGGGTGATAATCATTTTCAATGGAAATTGAAACTTCCAAAACAACTTCCTCACAATCATTCAATCTTTTTCCTTCTCATTATGCTGAATCGTAATGGAAATCTCCTTCAATTCCTCACAGCCGCAGATATCACATTGGATAGGCCTATCATGCAATGTCCTGCAATGTGGACAATAATATTTCTTCATGGAATGTTCCGCCTTTTTCATCTATCTTATGCACTTGCTGATCAATCGGACCCAGATTTAAGGTCTAGATGAATCAGCCACAGAACATCTTTCAAGGCTAAAAAACGAGCATTCCATTCTGATCAAACTGGAAGTTCGGTCCCCAAACAACCTCCCAGTAATATCCGTCCAAATCGGTAAAATAGGCATGGTAGCCGCCCCAAGAGGCATCCTGCGGTTCCTTCACGATAGTCGCACCAGCGCTACGTGCCAGTTCAATGATGTTCTGAACATCCTCTTTCTGCTCCACATTATAGGCCAAAGTAATACCGTTAAAACCCGTTCCAATTGAAGGAGGGTCTGATTCCCGAATATCCTTTGCCAATTCTTCGAGCGGGAATAATTCAAATTTCGTCCCCGGAGTGTTGAAGAATATGACTTCCGGTTGATTCCTTTTCTCATTTGTCTGAAAACCTAACTTGTCCCTATAAAACCTGACTGATCGCTCCATACTTCTGACACCTAAACAAATACATGTCACCTTATTCATATGAGTAACCTCCTTATTTCTTGAACATCCTGCTATAATGATACGATGCCGATCATAACCCCTCATGTAAAAATACGGACTTACCTTGGCTCTCCTTCGTTATATCCTTCATGTCGAGAACATAAAAATCAGGAAAACTCATCTTCAGACATTCTTCCGTAATACGCACCCTTCCTTTTAACCTTTTCTACCATTATACCAAATAATCCCATTTGAACTTTTAAGTAAGACGAAAAAAACTCTGCTTTTGGCAGAGTTCCCATTTAATAGAAAAATGAATATAATAGTAGAAAGTCATATCATAAAAAGGAGTTCATAATTGTGGATTTGTTAATTGGAATAGCCCTCATTCTTATCGTATTCATTACAGGAAATAACCTGGAACGAATCCTTAAGAGCATCAAACAGCAAAACAAAGAAATCATTGCGTTATTAAAGAAGGAAAAATAACTACATAAAAAAATAGCCCGCTGCTTAAAGACTATTTAAACCAGCCCTTTTCCTTAGACTGTGTAATGGCTTCTATCCGGTTCTTCACATCCAGTTTATCGAAAATGGCTGATATATAATTGCGGACCGTGCCTGTCTTAATGTCCAGCTCTGCGGCAATTTCTTTCGTATTCATTCCATCCGCAACAAGAACAAGCACCTCCCGCTCGCGGTCTGTGAGCGGGTTTGCTTCTGCATAGGCACTATCTATCAGCTCAGGTGCGTAGATTCTTCGTCCTCCATGAACAAGACGGATTGAGCCTGCCAGTTCTTCGCTTGGGCTGTCTTTAAGGAGATAGCCGCTCACCCCAGCCTGAAGTGCCCGCTGAAAATAGCCAGTTCTCGCAAATGTCGTCAAAATAATGACCTTGCAGCCATGCCCTTTTAGCTTTTCAGCCGCCTCAAGTCCGGTCATTCCCGGCATTTCAATATCCATTAAACAAATATCTGGCTGATGCTTCGCGACAAGTGCAAGTGCCTCCTCGCCATTTGATGCTTTCCCGACCACATCCATATCGTCCTCAAGCGCCAGCAAGGAACCAAATGCTCCAAGAATCATTTGCTGATCCTCCGCAATCACAATCTTGATCATGCCCGCCCCTCCTTCACAACCTGCTTTGTTTCATTCGGCACTTTAATAATCAGGCAGGTACCTTCATTCAGAGCAATTTCAAAGCTGCCATTTACAAACTCCAGCCGTTCTTTCATCCCCATGAGGCCATGACCTCTGTCAAGGCTGGACTCATATCCTTTGAAGACACCATTATCCCTTACTGTCATAACGGTTTCCTTCCAATCTTGCTCAAAAATCACCTTACATTCCGTTGCACCGCTGTGCTTAACAATATTCGTCACAGACTCCTTTAAGCACATGCTGAGGATATTTTCCGTCAAACTCGGAATATCCTTTAATTTTTGCCTTTCATCAATGCTAAAGTGGATATTAGCTGCATTCAGCATCGTTTCCGCTAACACGATTTCATCCTTTAAACGGATACTCCTCATCGATGAAACCATCTTTCGTACCTCGTTCAGCGCCGTCCTAGCCGTCTGCTGAACATCGACAAGCTCTGCGGCAGCCTGTTCCGGATTCTTGTAAACTAGTCTTCTGGCCAGATCACTCTTTAACCCTATGAGACTAAGCTTTTGCCCTAATGTATCATGGAGATCGCGGGCAATCCGTTCTCTCTCCTCTACCACCAATAATTCTGAGATTTTCTTATTGGCATCATCCAATTTTTCTTCCAAACGCCCAAGTACTTTGCGATTTCGAATCGTAAATGGGAGCAGAGTAATACTGAGCCACGTGATGATGATAAACGGCATTTGCTTCAGGAAGAAAGCCTGATGCAGCAGGATGCCCAAATAAATCGAGACGCCTGTACTGATCAGCAGAAGGACATAAATGGCGATAAAATCAGCCTTCTTCTTAATATTCCCTGCCAGATAAGCAAGAAAGAAGGCAAAATAAATATAGCCAAACAAAATGGTCATAACTGTAAAACCGCTCATCAGCACGATCGCCCATACATACTTCATCCATCCAGTTGTTTTATAGGCAACCCTGAACAAGGAAAGAAAAAGCAGCGTTACGACAATACCCGTCATTTTATATTGATTCGATGCATCCGATTGCAAAATGAAATAGAACGGCAGTATGCAAAGAATGGCCCATACATATGGGGAAAGCCCGCTTGTTTTCAAGAAGGCAATATAATTTTTGATCATGTGAAAACCTCTTTTAAAGTACGTCTCCCTTTTCCTTATCGTACCATTTCCATGCGGAAATGGCAGTTATATGACTTCACTTTTTAAAGAAATTTTAGCCTTTCCTTCACGGAAGGTGACGAACTTTTTCTTCTGTTCATCCCATAAGCGGAATCGGAGCGATTTCAAGCTTGTCATTAACGTAATGGTCGGTACATGCTGCAATGGCTTCGTATCCATATGAGCATCGGCGAGCTTGTAATTTGGGACCCTTGGGCTTAAATGATGCACATGGTGGTAGCCAATATTCCCTGTCATCCATTGAAGAAGCTTTGGAAGCTGGTAATAGGAGCTTCCTTCAACGGCCGCTTTCACGTATTCCCAATCCTCATTCTCTTCAAAATAGGAATCCTCAAAGGTATGCTGGACATAGAATAGCCAAATGCCTGCAACACCCGAGAGATAAAAAATGATTCCTTGGATCATCAAGAAGGCTTGCCAGCCTACTAAATAACACATTAACGCCCAAATAGCTGCAATAGCCGCATTCGTGAAATACGTATTCCTTCTTTCCTTCTTTCCGGCATTTTTGCGATTAAAGCGATTGCTGATTAAAAACGCATAAATGGGTCCAATCCCGAACATGACTAGCGGATTACGGTACAAGCGATATTGGATGCGAGTCCACTTGGACGCTTGATAATACTCCTCCACCGTCAGCATCCACATATCCCCGACTCCGCGCTTATCCAGGTTACCGCTGCCGGCATGATGGACATTATGGCTGTGCTGCCATTGTTTAAATGGGAATAAGGTCATAATTCCGCTGATATTCCCAAGAATCACATTAGCTTTTCTGCTTTTAAAAAAGGAATTATGGCAACAATCATGGAAGATAATAAAGATTCTCACCAAAAAACCTGCAGCCACCACGGCAGGCGGAATCATTAGCCATACCGAAACAGATAAACCTAGGTAAGCTATATACCATAAGAGGATAAAAGGTACGAACGTATTCACTATTTGTTTAACGCTCTTCTTCGTTTCCGACTTTTCATACGGATTCATCGATTTTCGCAGCCGAAGCTGCTCTTCTTTCATTTTCATATCGTCCCATCCCTTATTCTTTATTGATTGTTCTTTTCATACATTATAGAAAAAGGAACAGAGATTTGGCAGACATAGCTGTCATAGCGCCTATATGACATTTGTCATGTACAGGCCTGTTCTCAACACGTCAAACCCTTCTGTGGCGGGGATTATGCACAACTAAGCAATACACTTTTTTTCAAAAAAATTACACTTTTGGGCAAGCTTACGGAGGAAAAATTGAACCTTCAAAAATATGTGAATAAGGGATGATGAGTGGTTGAACCAACAAAGCAATTACATGAATTCACAAAAATTCGCGATGAACACATCGCTGATTAGAACAAAGCATTGTCGCCAGGCACTTACTTCATTGGATTGAATATCTAATGAAGATTATCTTGCTTTCTTTTAGGAAGTAAATGACAAACCAATCATTCTTACCAAACAAGAGATAATACCCGGAATGGAGCAATCAATCAGCCATTTTTCAGGAGCTAATAAGCGGTTTGATAACAGAGTTATTCGTCTTCAAAATAACGAAAAGGCCGTTGTATTATATGATCAGTTAATAAGAATGAGGAAGTAGCAGCAAGACTCTTAATATTCGAAAACTGCTATTCATTAGTTTGGGACGGCTTTTTCACCATCATAAAAGATAATTACTTCTTATGAGGGATGGCAGGAGCATTCATAAATAAATTGCTGTTCATCATAGGTGCGATGACTAGTTTATAAAAGGAAAATTTCATATCCGAGGCATACGTCAACCGAGATATCGGGACTCCAAAAGCACGATAAAACGATTAGGCTACACCTTTTATACGAAATACTAATCACATTTTTCATAAGCGATTCATCTTTTTGATATAATAAACGGAGACCAAACAAGCATGAGGGTGATTGACAGTGGAAGAACAAGAACAACAGCAGCAATATGATCTCGATAAAATCTATACATATAAGGAGCTTCCGGATAAAATAGCCGGTCGATGCGATAATTGCGGAAATACGCATTTTAAAAGCTCCGTGAAGGATATGGTATTTCTTCGGGAATGCCGCAAGTGCGGGATGAAGAAGTCGATATAAGCACAAAAAGATGGTTCCTATGAGGAACCATCTTTTTTACGTTTTACGAAGCCATTTCTTCTTTCCGTTGAATCATTTGGCCTTCCTTCGCTTTCTTGCCAAATACATTAAAGATGAGGTTAAGAGCGATTGCTGTCAGGCCGCCTGCGACAATCCCGTTCTCTGTAAGAATGCGTAAGCCTGAAGGCAGGTTTTGGAACATTTCAGGTACGACTGAAACACCAAGGCCAAGGCCGCATGCACAAGCGATAATCAAGAGATTCTCCTGGGAATGAAGATCAACCTTGCTTAGCATTTTGATGCCTGCTGATAATACCATACCGAACATCGCCACCATCGCACCGCCAAGAACCGCACTTGGAATGACCGTTGTCAATGCAGCAATTTTCGGGCTGAAGCCAAGGATCACCAAGAACGCACCGGCTGTGTAAATGACATTTTTAGAGCGAACGCCGGACATTTGAATTAAACCAACGTTTTGGGAGTAGGTCGTATAAGGCAGCGAGTTGAAGATACCTCCTAGAACAATTGCCAGCCCTTCTGCTCTATAGCCTTTTGCGAAATCCTTCTCCTCTAATTTCTCTTCACAAATATCTGATAGAGCCAGATATACCCCTGTTGATTCAACAAGACTGACCATTGCGACCAGAATCATCGTTAAGACAGGGATTAATTCAAAGGACGGCATCCCGAAATAGAATGGCTGTGGCGTTAATAATACGTCCGCATCGAGAATTGCTTGAATATCCACCTTGCCCATGAATGCCGCGGCAACGGAGCCTGCAATCAAACCAAGCAAAATAGAGATTGCTCTTATAAAACCAGTAGAAAATTTATATAAAATAACAATGAACAGCAATGTACCAAAAGCGAGCAATATGTTAGAAATTGAACCAAAATCACTTGCCCCTTGTCCCCCAGCCATATTATTCATGGCAGTAGGAATCAAGGTCATACCAATGATTGTGACAACAGATCCGGTTACCACCGGCGGGAAGAAAGCTAATAGTTTACTGAAATACTTACTAATTAAGATAACAAATAATCCAGATGCCAAAATTGCTCCATAAATGGCTGGAATACCATAATCCCCGCCAATCGCAATCATAGGCCCTACTGCTGTAAATGTACAACCTAGAACAACCGGGAGGCCAATTCCAAAGAATCGATTCTTCCATACTTGCAGCAATGTGGCAATTCCGCACATTAAGATATCAATAGACACAAGGTGAGTGAGCTGTTCAGGTGTCAGTCCGATGCCGCCGCCGACAATCAAAGGAACAATAACCGCACCTGCGTACATCGCGAGCACGTGCTGCAAGCCAAGTGACGCTGTTTGCCATTTATTAGCCTTCATGGATGAGTTCCTCCTCTTTCTTGAAGGTTACCATTCCACCTTCAAGCGATTCAATTCTAGCGAGCGATTCAACGCGATAGCCTTTCTTACGAAGATTTGCTCCTCCGTCCTGGAATTCCTTCTCAATGACGATGCCAATCCCGGCAATCTTCGCACCAGCCTGCTTAACAAGGTCAACAAGACCGAGAGCCGCCTGACCTTTTGCCAAAAAGTCATCAATAATAAGTACGGTATCTTCTTTATTCAGGAATTTACGCCCGATGCAAATTTGATTCTCTTCTTGCTTAGTGAAGGAATAGACGGATGCTGTATACAAATCATCCTGCAAGGTTAGTGACTTCTTCTTACGCGCGAACAGAACTGGAATCTGTAATTCAAGTCCTGCCATTACGGAAGGAGCAATACCGGAGGATTCAATCGTCACGATTTTTGTAATTCCCATTCCCTTAAATCGTTTAGCGAACTCTTTCCCAATCTCGCTCATTAATTGCGGATCCAATTGATGGTTTAAAAACGTATCCACCTTAAGGACGTCATCTGATAGCACTTGGCCTTCTGTCATGATTTTTTCTTTTAGTTTTTCCAAAGTCGTCTTCCTCCAATTTCCCTTTAGGCAATCGCATATCATCATATACAAAAAGGACCCATGAACTGCTGCGTACCTAAAAGTGGGTAACACAACAATTCACAGGTCCTATAAACATATGGGACTGTCAATCTATAGGCAAATCAAATCAATGCCAGCTGTTCCCACTCATAGTCAGATTATTTTGGCGCCCTATGCGCACTGGTAATCCGGTAGATACTTGCAGGCCATATCCCTGCGATTATATGAGTGCAATGTCGTTTTTTGAATATGAATTGAATTATAGCAATCTTTTACCGGAATGGGAAGTATTTTTCGCCAGATAATTCGCAGGAAAAATCATGCAAATCCTTTTCACATAAATACGGTAATGACTAATATAGTAAGCAAAACAACTATTATTGCTGCCGCGATCAGGATGATTGAACGAATCTGTGCACGCTCCGGCATATATCCAGCATAAGCTGCGTTAAGTTAATAATAGCCTGTTATGATCATGAACAGCATGACGAAAACCAGAAAATATCTTACTTCAAACAAACTCAACAGTCCTCCCATTGAACGTTTGTTTACAGTTCATAAATCGTTTCGTATTTTTGCTTAAGATACTCCACCAAATATTGAGGGTTTAAATCTTCGCCTGTCGCCAGCTGAATGATTTCCTTTGGCGTTTTTCTTTTCCCGAATTGGTGCACATGTTTTGTCAGCCAGCCCTTGATTGGTTCGAGATTTCCTTGTTCAAGAAGTTCGTCAAACTCCGGAATTTCCTTCAGCATAGCCGCCTTCAGCTGTGCAGCATACATATATCCAAGCGCATAGGATGGGAAGTAACCGAACATCCCCCCTGCCCAATGCACATCCTGGAGAATCCCTTCCCCGTCATGCTCAGGTCTGATACCTAAGTATTCCTCGTATTTATCATTCCAAAGCTTAGGAAGCTCTTCGACAGATACTTCGCCATTAAAGATCATTTTCTCAAGCTCATAGCGAATCATAATATGCAAGGCATAGGTAAGTTCGTCGGCTTCCACACGAATTAACGACGGTTTTGATTCATTAATCGCTTCATAGAATGTGTCTAAATCAATCTTGTCAAATTGCTCTGGTGAGGCTTGTGTCAATTGATTGTAATGACTTAACCAGAAATGTTTGTTGCGGCCGATAAAGTTTTCGAAGAAGAGGGACTGGGATTCATGGATACCCATTGATGTCCCTGTGCATAGAGGTGTACCCTCTAACGCTTTATCAATATTCTGTTCATACACAGCATGCCCGCATTCATGAATCGTTCCGAACACCGCTACCCGGAAATCGGATTCATCATACTTCGTTGTAATCCGGACATCATTCGCATTCAGAGCAGTCGCAAATGGATGCACAGTTGTGTCCAGCCTGCCAGCCTCAAGGTCATAGCCTAATTCTTTAATGGCTTTCATACAGAATTCACGTTGATTGTCCTTATCGAAATGCTTATAAATAAAGTCTGTGTTGAGCTTTTTCTTCGATTCAGCTATTCTCTTCACTAACGGGACAATTTCAGCCTTTAGGGCACCAAATACCTCATCCAGCACCTCGACCGTCATGCCCGGCTCATACATATCAAGCAGGGCATCGTATGGCCGCTCCTCTTTGCCCCAATAGCGAATGAAAGTCTTGTTTGTTTCGATCAATTGCTCTAAATATGGACGGAAGAGTTGATAATCTGCCTTGTCCTTTGCTTCCTCCCAGATACTTTCCGCCTTTGACTGCAGCTGAACGTATTCCTTGTACTCATCAGCTGGGATTTTGCTCATGCGACCAAACTCAAGACGGCATTCCTTCACAATATCCTTAATCATTTCCTCCTCACCGTCATAATCGGCAAGCTCCTTTAAGTATTTCTCCATCTTTTCTCCAGTCGCCATTTCAAAATGAACCTTCGATAGGATGGAAATTACCTGGCTCCTTTTATCAATTGTTTTTTTCGGTGCACCAGTCCGCAGGTCCCAGCCAATTAATGCAGAAGCCTCACGATAGGCATCCATTGTTTGTATGTATTCCAGAAACTCTTTTTCTATTTGTGTACTCAATGCTCTCTCCTCCTCACAAAACTATACAGATAATTCTATCACAACATGGCGACAGCACTCCCTACATCATTCGCTATTGCAGACGAATTTCCCTCTAATCCTTTGGGGGAATATTTAGTTTCAATGATTTCATCTCCTCCTCTGCGGTAAATGAATAGGTGATTAAAGGGTCTTCTGGCTCCCCTGCACCTGCCGGCTCTACTTTTAGTCCCTTATACATTCCTTCTATGGAATCATAATCTGTGCGGTAAATCTTCAGTGTATAAGCAGCTCCAATTGTCACATCCAATTCAAATTGGCCCTTTTTTACGATGATGGACATAGCCTTCGGCAATGAAGCTACATGTCCATTTTGTATGCCGTTGGTCAAAATCTCAATCAAGTAGTTATCAGACGCACTATTCGTTTCCTGAATAAACACCCTTAATTTTTCAACTGAAAGTGATGGAGAGCTATTTTTTTGTATACATCCTGCCAGCATAAAGAGCAGGATGAGTGGAAAAGCAAATCTCTTTTCCAATGGAATGAACCCTCCTTTTGTCTATGTAATGGGAGTCTAGCTAATTTAGATTGATTGTTTTATTATATTTCTTGTTTTATGGGCGATTTCCTGCTATTTATGGGCGAAAATCTATTGGATAAGGGCGATACTGCTGCCGTTAAGGGCGAAAACACATCGTTTATGGGCGGACAAATCTGCGTATGGGCGATATCCCTCGAGTTTAAGCGAAATAACAAGCCTTTGGGCGATTGTTCCTTGTGTATGTGTATGGGTGAAAAATCATTTAAAGAGCGATATCCCCTTTCTACAAACAAAAAAACGCTGAGCAAAGGCTCAGCGTTTCATTAACATTATTCAGTTTCAGTTACTGTCTTGCGAGGCGGTCTTTTGCCCCAGTATTGATAATAATCCGTACGGATGAAGCCGTTAAACAGCTTGCGTTTCTTCGTTGCCGGCTTGCCGTAGAATTGCTCGAAGTTCTCATCAGAGGTCATCATATAAACAGACCATGTGTCATACGGTCTGAGGACCTCGCCCATTTCCTTATACATGCGTTCAACAGACGGACGGTCGCTTAATCGCTCACCGTACGGCGGGTTACCGATAATGACGCCATATTCCTTTGTTGTCGTGAAGTCCTTTACCTGCATTTGCTTGAACTCAATAAGGTCAGCAAAGCCGGCCTCGAGGGCGTTGTCCTTCGCAATTTGAACCATACGGTGGTCAATGTCATAGCCGGAGATATCAAGCGGCTGGTCATAGTTCGCTAGTTCATCCGCTTCATCACGGACCTTATCCCATATGCTTGAATCGATCATCGGCCATGTTTCAGACACGAATTCACGGTTAAATCCAGGTGCGATATTCTGGCCAATCATGGCCGCTTCAATTGCGATGGTACCTGAGCCGCAGAATGGATCAACAAGCGGGCGATCTGGTGTCCAGTTCGTGAGCTTTACTAGTGCTGCAGCCAAGGTCTCTTTCAGAGGCGCCTCCCCTTGTCCGGTCCGGTAGCCCCTCTTATGAAGTGCCTGCGGTCCAGTCGTATCAATCGTAAGCGTAGCACGGTCTTTCAATAGTCCAACCTCAATTCGGTACAATGGCCCATTTTCATCAAGCCAGCCGTCCTTTTTATACGCTTTTTTCATGCGTTCAACAATCGCTTTCTTTACGATAGCCTGGCAATCTGATACGCTGAATAATTTGGACTTAACCGATTTCCCAAGGACAGGGAATTCAGCTGTTTCATCTAAATAATTCTCCCATGGGAGCTTCTTTGTTTTCTCAAATAGCTCATCGAATGTGTACGCCTTGAACTCGCCAACAAGGATCTTCACCCTGTCAGCTGTCCGGAGCCACATATTCGCTCTCGCAATGGCGGTTTCATCCCCTTCAAAGAGGACCCGTCCATTTTCTACTGTGCATTCATATCCTAAGTCGCGCACTTCCTGCGCAACTAACGCTTCAAGCCCCATAGCGGCCGTCGCGATTAATGTCATTTTCATAATTTCACCCTATTCATTTACTATCCGTTTGCGCCTTTAATGATACAACTCCCCCCCGCCTATTGCAAACCTTATCGAGGAAAAAAGAAATCGATTTTTTAGAAGCTTGGCTTCATCCACAGCTTGGAGAAATCAGCATGCCCGAAATATCTGGTCTCTACATCCATGAGGTCATCCGTAAACAGAAAGCTTCTCTTAGAATAATAAAGAGGAACAGCTCGTGATGTTTCTATCAAAAAGCGTTCCATCTCGATATGCAGCGGCATCCACTCCGATACAGCTGTCATTGCATACCGTTTTAGCCACGCTTCCATATCAACACAGTCATCAAGAACGGATTGAAGAGGAGAGGTGCCGCCAAACAGGAACTGAAAGAAGGAGAACTTCTGGTCCATCTCAAACACCTCTCCATGGAAAAAGATATCGCAGCCATAGTCATTGATGCCATTATCGAGTGTGTCTGCAAACGGTACCTGTACCAATTCAACAGGACATCCAGCTCTAACAAGAATTTCTCTAAAGCGTTCGGCAGTCTGCCTGCTATATTCACTCATTTGAATCACCAGCGGTTTACGAAGGACTGGACAGTTTATTTCTCCCAGCTCATATGGCTGACTGATTCCTGCAAGAAACCCTTGTTCATTCGGAATCAATCTTGCATCAATCTCTCGAAGCAGCTGCCTGAGCTTTGTCACTTGAAAATGAAGAAAGTCTCTCACATCATCCCGGGCAATATCCGAATTCCGATAACTATTCATGATGATCAGCCCAAATCCAAAATCGCTGTCTACTTTATACGTCTCATAATTCTCCGATTGTGCGGACGACCGGTAGAGATTCTCAAAATCCCTCGGCACCTGTACATATTCAATTTCATCTAAAAAGGCACGTTCCTTATAATATTCCTGAAACGCATGCAGCAACGTCTTTGTGTCATCATTTCTGACAATAGAGAAGCTGCCTGTTCCGTATAGACTCCCTCCAGCTTCTTTATAAATGCTCGCGGCCATGATTCCAAGGAGATGAAGAGCGTAGTGGCATGGATAGCGAAATTCAAGGTCTATCACATAGGGACTTCTTGCCTTGATTGCTGAGACAGGCGCCCACATCCTTTCATAAAATGGATGCTGACTCATCTTCCTAAGACAGTCACATACATCCTCCGCTGACATGGGGGAACCGTCATGGAACTTTACACCTTTCCGCAGATAGAGACGCAGCCTGGCATCATTCAGCTCCCAGCTATGCGCCAGAGCAGGATGTACGCTGCTGTGTTCATCAACTGATACAAGCCGATCATAGACATTAGCAACCAGATTGGCACTATGGACATCCCGCGCTTTTAGCGGATGGGTCGTTATGAAGGGTCTCTTTCTCGGGATAATCAAACGGTCTTCTCCATCCTTCTCATAGCCGAGCCGGCTTTGAAAGTCACTCACAAGCCGAAGCTTACAATCTCTCGACCAATCCAATAAAAGGTGACGGGCACATTCCTCTATCTTACCGTCCTTCATCACCTCATGTACCCGTTTCTCATAAACCGCTTCCACATCCTTAAGCCATGTAATCTCAGAATACCTCCCGCGACCTGTTCCTCCTTTATAGTGCAGCCATCCTTCCTCATGCCATTTGTGTAAATAGCGTGTGGTTTGTTTCGTACTTAAGGAAAGCAAATCAGCCAGCTCACTGATTTTGACCTTCCCTGTGCGGGTATGCTGCCAAAGCGTAAGTAGTTTCGGTTCCACACACATCCCCCCCTCTCATGAAACTGGACATTATTTC
The DNA here is from genome assembly GCF_001183965.1 of Bacillus sp. FJAT-27916. Taxonomy (GTDB): domain Bacteria; phylum Bacillota; class Bacilli; order Bacillales; family Pradoshiaceae; genus Pradoshia. Next base: position 1,668,814 of record NZ_LFZV01000001.1, on the reverse strand, counting down.
TAAAATCGTCTATTTTCTAAACAATTCGTCTAGTTTAATATAAGGCGTACGAAGGGAGGAATACAAGATGAATTTCAAAACATTGCCGCAAAACATTAAGGTTCGGTTGATTACATCCTTCTTTAACCGGGCCGCATCAAGTGCCGTCATGCCTTTTATGGCCCTTTATTTCGCTCAGGAGCTCAATAAGATTTGGGCAGGACTCTTCTTGATTTTCACCGTGATGATTACCTTTGCGGCTAATTTGATCGGCGGCTATATTTCTGACCGATTTAAACGGAAAAAGGTGTTGCTTATCACTTCATCCTTAAGCACTCTTATGTTCCTCGGCATGACAGTCAGTCTTATGCCTAAGGATGATTGGGTCATTCTCTTCGCTGCTGCCTATATTGGATTCTTGATCACAAGCAGTCTTGGCCGTCCATGTATGCAAGCGATTATTATGGATTCTACCACCCCTGAGAACCGACGGGCCGTCTACGCCATCGATTACTGGCAAGTTAATCTTTCCATGGCTATCGGTGCCGCAATGGGCGGGCTCTTCTACTTGCATTATCAAAAGGAATTATTTATGGTCTTATCCTTCATTTCGTTCATGATTGTCATCGCTTATCATTTTTGGCTCATTGACAATCATACGCATGTTCAAAGCAAGAGCGGAAAGAATCTATTCTTGGACATCATTGATAATTATCAAGTTGCTTTAGCTGACAGACAGTATGTGAAGCTGGTCCTCGGCTTCACACTTATTCTCTCGGCAGAATTCTCACTGAACAGTTATATCGGCGTCCGGCTTGCTGAAAACTTCAATCCTGTGAAAATCTTCGGGTTTACGGCACAGGGGGTCCACATGCTCAGCATGTTAAACATCCTTAATATGGTTTCCGTCGTTCTCTTGACCTTCTTTGTCACAAAGATGGCGAGCCGGTTTTCGAATAAATCTGTCTTAATTACTGGTCTGATTATTTATGGTACCGGTTATGCAGTGATCACAGCTGCTGATACCTGGTATGTACTCTTGCTATTCGGTTTTGTGGCTACCATTGGTGAACTATTGTATTCGCCTGTCTATACGACCGAGCAAGCGAATATGATTCCTGCAGACAAGCGTGGCTCTTATTCCGCCTTTGCCGGAGCAGCTTATAATGGTGCTGAACTCATGGCACGGTTCTCTATCATTCTTGGAGCCTATCTAATTCCAAGCATGATGTCCGTCTATGTGGGATTGATTGTCACAGCCGGCACACTTCTCCTCTACCTCGCCTTGTACAGCAAAAAGGCTTTGGTTAAAGAGACAGGAGCTGTAAAGACAAGTTATTAAATCAACATAAAAGAAGCCGCCGACTTTCATTGCGAAAGTCGGCGGCTTCTTTATTCTTTCATAAGCCCTTAGGCTCTTCAATGTTCATTCATTATGCTTCCTAGATAACGTCCTGTAAGCCATGTTCTGTTCCTTCGTACTGCAATCGATTGGAAGAATCTCGTACTCCGGCGGCAATCATCTATCTTCAGATATAATCTGCCCTTTCCCATCGTTCATTTCCTTAGGAAAGGCGCCCCTACCAAATTTGGGTTTCTCGCTCGCGGGGTTTACCTCGTTCCACCCTTCCTGTTTCCAGAAAGGCTCCGTCACTGTGGCACTTTTATAGGTACCGGCACCATATCACAAAGACTTAGGTGCTTTCCCGGCCGTCAGCCTGAAACAGGCTGCCCTAGCTTATTGGGCTAGGCACGAACACTACAGGCATCTCAGCCTGTGCGAGCATGGACTTTCCTCTACAATTTGCATTGCAGCGATTACCCAGACGTTATCGCATAAAAGTTATTATAGCTTCAAAAACCACACATTGCAACCAAAATTGCATTGGAAGTTATTACTCGTACAGTTTGCTTCCAAAAACATGCTTTTCCAGATTGGATAGGCGTTTTAAAATATCAAAATTGGTTGTACCCGCAGGTGTTTGCTGCACCGGTTGAACAGTCTTTTTAGGCTGATCCTCCAATTGCTTCTTCAGTTTCATGTTTTCTTGCAAAAGAAGCTCATATTCCTGGTGCATGACTTCGTAATCCTTGATGATCAAATCGAGATACTGATCTACCTCTTCTTGCTTGTAGCCTCTGACCCCTGTCTTGAATTCTTTCTCCAGGATATCTTTTGCTGTCAACTTGGTTTTATCTGAGAGCATTTTCTTCACCTCAAATTCCTACGACTAATACTTTTATTTTTTCAAAAAAAGTGCTGTTTGTCAATTTACCTTTTAATAATCTTGCCATTGCTCTTCTTCAATCAAGCTTTCAAGGTCCCAAAAGGTGATTTGGAAAATCGGATAATCTTTTTTATCCTGCTTTTTTTTGGCCTCCATCCAGCTGTATTTCGGGCTTCCATCCTTTTCCTCTTCATAGAGGATGAGCATCTGATCACTCTTGTCAACCAGGAATTGATTGCGAAGCTTCAGCTGCCAAGGCCCCTCATACGGCTTCTTAGAAATAGCCTCTACATAATCCGCCTGAAGCAATACCTCTTCATATTGTTCCTTTACGCCCTCTTTCCAATTCTCCTCCTGATTCAAAAAAGGAAGCAGCACACCAAGCTTAAGCTCAGGATATTCCTCCTGCAAATCGAACACCACATTGGCGGCCCAAAGTTCCACGCCTGGCTGCCCCGTGATTAAGACCCATTCCAAGTCTTGATCCAGCATGTCCAGCAAACGAGCTTTAATGGCTTTCTTTATGTATGGAATCCCTTGGTGTCTTTGGTCGTATATCCCAAGTTCATAGGCTTTATATCCGGTTACAAATACTACTTTACCCATTTTTTCACTTCCCGATGCTTATCCTAAATGATTTCATTAAAGAAAGGAAGAGGCATTAGCCCCTTTCCTTTTTTAGCAGCCAAACCCATGGCCGTGGTGGCCATGACCATGGTGGGATGGACCACCGTGCATTGGTCCTCCAAACATAGGACCGCCGTGCATTGACGGACCGCACCCTGGTGCTGGCGGGCATGGAGCACCGCATTGGATTTCTTGGTTAAATACAGGGTCCGCACATTGATAAGAATGCGGGTACATATGTTCATGTTGAAAGACGTGATTATTCACTTCCAATGTTTGCACAGGGTGGACATGCGGCACGATAACGGTATAACAATTTTCCTTCACGAATTGAATAGGTTCATGGCAAACAGGCGGGCAAACTTGTGTTTGATTGCAACCCGGCACCGAAATGGGACCGCAGAAATTATGATGACCATACATAGACTTATTCTCTCCTCTCATCATCCTGTTGTACTTACATTAATAAGGTATGAGGGACATGTATGCTTTGCACCGAGACATTCACCTATTTTCCTATTCGCTCTAGCATTTGAAGGCATTTACGTTCAAGGCGTTCGATTCGTTTTTGAAGTTCTCCTGCCTTCAAGGCGGCTTTTTGAATTTGATTTTTCACAACAGTATCCAGCGCTGCCTGTGCATGACTGAGGGCCGTATCATAATCTTTCACCCTATGCTCATAGTATTTGGCAAGCTCTAAATAGGACAGTGCCTTTGTCTCTGACCTATTGGACATAGCCGCTTCCTCCCACAGCTCAGCCGCCGCACGGAGGTTGCCGCTCCGCTTATGTTCATTCGCCAAATGAAATTTCACGGTCAGTACATCCTCCTCTGCCGATTCAGTGATGCCTCTTTCGAATGACTGAATGGCACGGTTTCTCTCCTTCAGCACAGAGAACCATCTTGCTAATTCAAAGGAATCCTCATGCTCGGCAAACTCCTGATTCAATAACAAGGCAGATAAATGGATATACAGCGAAATGAGGGAAAGGACATCCTGCTCATTATGCTTCATGATCTTAAAGATAGCTTCCGGGTCATGCCGATCTACGTAGTCAAAATAAATCATAGGAGCCAAATAGCCCGGTATGTCATCCTCCCGCTTAAAGCCAAGTACCTCTTCCTCAACTACAGCAAGCTTAACGCGATCAAGCTTATTCTTCCAAAGTCTGCGTGCCGCATGATAAAGGTCAAAATGACCGAACCTAGGGAGCTTAGGCAGCTGCCCTCTAAGCATCGTATGCTGGGAGACAACCTGAGGCCAATCAAATGATTTTCCGTTATAGGTGACAAGCTTTTCATATTGAACGTTATCAAAAAATGTTTTATAGAACGGAAGCTCATATCCAGGGCGCGGAAGAAAATGCTGACGCACCTTGACCATTCCATCCTCAATGAATGCATAACCAAGAAGAAAGATCGAGGTACCCGCTCCCGTGCCAAGACCGGTCGTTTCTGTATCAAAGAAAAATAGTTGATCAGCCTGAATCCCCTTAGCTGATAAGGGGTGAGACAAATCTGATTCATTCCAAATACGGACGATGTCCAAAAGCATATCAAATGTATACTTGCCATGGCGGTGAGTTAACGGGTAGCTCACCTCTCGAATAAGGCAATACTCCTCTTCCATAAATACAGCCCTTGCTCCATACTCCTGCCATTCATCATAATGAGGAATTTCAGTCTGCTTTAGAGCCGGCTCTCTGACTTCCTTCGCCTTCACATCGCCATTCCCCGTATTTAGATGAACTTTCATTCGATTGAGTTTATGTTTAATGGACATGCTTTATGTCCTCTTTTCCATAGCGGCCTGCGAAAATCGCCAGGATCTTAAGTGCATCCTGCTTCATTGTCTCGCCGCCTCCCTCTGTGCCGACGCAGCTTGGACAGCCGGAATCACAAGGACAGGCCGCTATCGCATCAATCGTCGCTTCAATGATGGCTGCGCTATGTTCAAACATATATTTACTTAGACCGATACCGCCCGGATAATGGTCATAGACAAAAATAGTCGGCAAATCATTATGAGTGGCCTTCACCTGCGGATACACATGGATATCCCCAGGGTCGCACATGACATACACCGGAATAATTCCTCTTAAAGCATGGGAGGCACCCATCAAGCCTTCTTCAAGCCGCTCCTCCTTCCAATCTGACAGACCCATATTCAAGGAAAGCATGCAGGCATTCGTATGGATTTCTTCTTCAGGAAGGTGAATAGGACCTGAACCAATATTCTCATGTGTATCAAACTTGATTTTCTTAAATATCGTCGCCATCGCCCTGACGGATACATCTCCAAATGTCACAGATGTTTGCTCACTTGTCTTACGCTCATCGATTTCTAATACATCGACCTGTACAGCCAGATTTGCATCGGTATAGTAATCAACCTTTACTTCTCGTACATATGCCTTTTTCTCTTCCCAATCCAAAAATTCCACCTGATATTGGATTCCTTGATGGAGGTAGATTGCTTCATCATGCAGGAGTGTCATGGCACTGAAACGATCGGTTTCGCCAATTACACGCGGCTTCGGGCTGGTACGGTCAATAATGACCACATTTTCCTGTGAGGCTGAACGAAGGCTAATCTCATGAGCCGGGAATGCATCATTCATCCAATGCCACATATTCTTGTTCTTATGCAGCACATGCTCCTCCGCTAAATAGTCCAGAATCTCTGTGATTTCGGCAGCACCGAATCGTTCCCCTTCCTTGAAAGGAATCTCAAAGGCAGCACATTTCAAGTGGTCAACGAGAATGACAAGATTATCCGGGTTGATTCTCGCTGTTTCCGGATTGCGATTAAAGAAATAATCAGGGTGCTGTATCACAAACTGATCAATCGGACTTGATGAGGCGACCATAATAATCAGCGCCTCCCCATGCCGTCTGCCCGCACGTCCTGCCTGCTGCCAGGCACTGGCGATGGAGCCGGGGTAACCTGTCATGATACAGGCCTGAAGCTGCCCGATATCCACACCTAGCTCAAGGGCATTCGTGCTGACAACGCCGTAAATGGTGCCTTCCCTCAATCCCTTCTCGATTTCTCTGCGCTGGGTCGGTAAATACCCGCCTCGATAACCGCTGATGGCTTTAGGACCTAGTTCCTTTGATACAAGCTCCTGAAGATAGGTCAGAAGGATTTCAACCCGAACCCGGCTTCTGGCAAACACGATGGTCTGTATCTTATTACGAAGCAAGTCACTGGCAATCTTCCGAACCTCAAGGACAGCACTTCTTCGAATATTAAGGGGCTTATTGACAATCGGCGGGTTATAAAAGACGAAATGTTTCTTCCCTGCAGGAGCGCCATTCTTATCAACCAGCACCATCTCTGTTTCCGTCAGCGCCTCTGCTAATTCCTTCGGATTAGCAATCGTCGCTGATGTACATATAAAGAGCGGATCGCTGCCATAGAAACGGCATATACGCTTCAGCCTTCGTATGACATTCGCCGTATGGCTGCCAAAGACCCCCTTGTACGTATGCAGTTCATCAATCACCACATATTTCAGATTCTCAAATAAGGAAACCCATTTCGTGTGGTGAGGCAAGATTCCGGAATGGAGCATGTCTGGATTTGTGATAACAATATGCCCCGCCTTACGAATCTTCTGCCGAATGCTTGTAGGTGTATCACCGTCATACGTATAGCTGTTAATCTTCAAGTCTGCTGCATCGATTAATTCCTCCAGCTCTGACTTTTGATCATAGCTCAGTGCCTTTGTCGGAAATAAATATAAGGCTCTCGTATCCGAGTTCTCAAGAATGGTTTGGATGACGGGCAAATTATAACAAAGGGTCTTGCCGGATGCAGTCGGGGTAACGGCGACTATATTCCTTCCGCCTCGAATAGAACGGTATGCTTCGCTTTGGTGGCTATATAATGAAGAAATCCCTCTTGCTTCAAGGGCTGTTCGCAATTGCTCGTGAAGATCATTTGGAAAAGGCGCATAAACTGCCTCCTTTTCATCAATCGTATGCCAGAAGCTGATCTGGTCTTTGTATTGTTCATCTGTCAGCAGGTCGTTCATGATATCCGCTAAACTTTTCTTCCTGAACACGTTCACACCTCATTTCTGTCCTCATTGTAACCGAATGAACGTTCTCTTGTGAAGAAAAAAGCCGCATCTTTTCCTTGATGCGGCAATTGATTTATTTCTTTGAATTTTCGTCCACGAAAGAAGCAACGGCACGGCTTACCTCATCGGGTGTCTCAAAGATTCCCATATGACCTGCCTCTTCAATTAATGCCTTCGTCACATGACTTCCATTTGCCGTAAAAGTCTTTTCAGGGGAAATCACTTCATCCTGTCCCCCGGCTACAAGCAGAACGGGAAGACGGTCATTCTCCAAAACATGGGTTAAATCCTCTCGATTCCTCATCGCCATCAAAGCCCCGATGACACCTTTTGGATTGGTTTCAATTCCAATCTCAAAGAGCTTTTTTATGACATCCTTTTCAGTCTCTCTCGTTCGTTCAGAGACAAGCTTTGGTACGAGCTCTTTCACGAATAAGTCCACTCCTTGCTGCGAGACCTTTGACACACCTGCAGAGCGGTTTTTCTTTGCTTCCTCGCTGTCAGGATATGCGGTGGAATGTATGAGCCCATAGCCGCCAAGAATCTCTGGGTGATGTTTGGCTAAATCAAGCGTGATATACCCGCCCATTGAATGGCCGAATAGAAAAATATTCTGCAGGCCTTTTTCCTCAATAAAGGCAAAAACATCCTCAGCCATGTCATGGATGCTATATCCTGGTTCCACAGCCTTCGTTTCTCCATGCCCTCTCATATCCAGTACCACCACATGATGACTTGGCGACAGACGTGCCTCCACCTCTTTCCAGTAATCCTTGTTTCCGCAAAATCCATGAATCAGCAGGATGGTCTCCCCCTCTCCTGACTCTCTATATGCAAGCTTCACTCGTTCAGCCATATTCATTAACTCCCTTCAAATATTCATCCATTCCTTATAGTGTACATGACAATCACGAAAGATTTATATCCATATTTCTTTTCTCCCACGTAAACTTCCACTAACCCAAGAACAGGGAGATGCATATCATATGGGTAGAATTCGAATCAAGAGGAGGAAATAGACATGGCTCATAACAATCGGAACGAGTTATTGGAACCTTTCCGCCAATTCATTTCCCAAATGGATAATCTATTGTCAGAGAAAACCGGCAATGGATTATTGCAATCGATGGATGGCTTCTTCCAAAACCAAAAGCTGTTCTCAAGTTTCCCAATGGAATGGGAAGAAACGGACACCCACTATATCATCCACGCCCATATAGCAGGGGTGGATAAACAATTTATTGAAATTGACATCTCCGGCAGCCGGCTGACCATCTCTTATGAAACAGAGGAGCGCCGGCCAGCAAACCATGAAAAAGGGACACCTTCCTCAGTGGAAAGACGAAAAAAAGCGAGGAGCTTCAGCTTCACTGAGCCAATTGATGAAGAAAACATTCAGGCTACCCACGAAAATGGACTCTTGACCGTATCTGTCCCAAAATCGAAAAAAAAGCGCATATCTATTCGTTAAAAAAGATCAAAATAAAACTGCCGACAACAAATGTTCGGCAGTTTTTCATGTTCCTACTTTAAAAATGGATCCAACTCCCTTTACGAGATTAGAAACTTGGTTCATTGTATTCAGCATCTGTCCGGTTGTGTCCATCATTTTATTAAAATCAATGCTGCCTTCCTGGTTCTTAAACTGATTCAATACAGAGGAAATATTATTTCCTTGGTTCTTTTGCAGAAAGCTTGGCTTTGGATAAGGATGTGTAATATTCATCACTGGCTGTATTGGATAAAAGTCCTCATCCTGCTGGTAAAGTGGATTTTGAAACGGGTTAGGCTGCTGTTTCGGATATGGATTCATCTCTGGTGCCATTGGATAAGGCGGATAACCATTAGGCATCTGATTCTGGTAAGCGCCCTGCATCAGGGGGGCAGAATTCGGCATTCCCCCCTGTGCGGGAGGCATTTGATAAGGTTCCAGATTGTACGGTGTCATTAACGGACCAGTATACCCCTGATTTGTCAGCGTCGTATCTATAGGACCGGACACCTGATATACCGTGCTCTGTTCAAGATATCCAGGCCAGCTTTGTGCGGGGCCTTGATAAAAAGGCTGCGTCTGAGGAAAGCCCCCTCCTTGGTGCCAATTGACCCCGTTGGCCTGATACTCATAGCCAGGCATACCGGGAGACCAATTCATCATAGAATTCGGTTCTGCACCCTGTCTGCGTTTTTTCTTCAGAAGGTCTTTAAGCATGCCATCCTCCTCCGTTCTGCTTATTTATCATTACTATATGAGGAAAACGGGCATGAGTGCATTTCTCATTACTCTAAATAAAAACCTGATTCCATTTTTAGAAATCAGGTTTTTATTCGCTAATCCATTTTTATTTTAGGACCACTTACATTCCTCGCACATAAGCGGCTGACTTTGTTTCCCGTAGAAAAACCCGCTGCTAAGTGCGTATTGTTTATACATCCAAGCCTCATAGACGCCTTTTATGAAAGCAGCTGCTTTACCTGTTCAAGAACATAGGCTGAAGCGTTGCAGTGTTTAATAAACCGCGATTTGCTTGATTGAGGGATGTGGCAGTGCACAGACACCTGCAATAAATTATTATGTGTATTTTGAATTTGGAGGGGGCTAATATGCTTAGGCTTTGCCGCCTTTTGCCATTCTTTAGCCAAATCCTCCCATCTGTCAGCCAATTCTTTCACTTCATCTGCATAGGGCTTAATGACCTGGTAGAAATCAAATGTCTTTTCTTCTTCCCTAGCCTGTCGATAAATTTCTTCTGCCTCAGCCACTTTTGAAAGCAGCAGCTCGGTTAATTGTGCTAATTCCTTCGTCATGCCAGCCATCCTTATTTTTTATTGCTGATTTAATCCAGTCTCTCTTCAAACTATCAGAAATCCGGGACAGTTGCCACTTTTATGCCGCCATGATGGCGATTCACGGCTTCCTTCTCAAGCTGGCGTCCATATTTCAAGTGCTGGTCTATTTTTGTATCCACAACATCCATTCTTGCCTCCAATTCTCTTGAACGATTCTTTATGAATAAATGAAATTCAGAGAGTGTCTCTTCATATTTTTTCTCCGTCTTGCTGATCATCTTTTCTTCCAGGGCCGCAATTTCCTCTTCCAATTCCTTTAGGACGGATACAAGCTTTTCTTTGGAACTCATGACTAGCACCCCTTTCATCTTTCTTCTTAACTCTAAGGTTTCGCCCTCTTATTTTAATTCCCTGCACTGCCGACAAAACTAGAAGCATATCGGCAAAGAAACAAGGATAAGTCAATACATGCCCCTCCTTCGACAGCATGCATAAAAAACGTGATGAGGTGAGAACCTAAATGTCAGGAGGTGCAGGACATGAAAAACAAAAACACATCAAAGGCACAAGATGAGAAAAAGAAAAGCATTCCCAAAAACAATACGGGCAATCCGAAACTTGACGGACCAGATCGTCCATCAACATAATTGAAAAAGAGCCTTTTAGGAGAAGAACCAGTACAGCAGGTGTATTGGTTCTTCTCCTTTTTATGTTCATTCCTTATGAGCTGTACGCTCCCTTTGACGAATTAGAAATATTATAATAAACTTCTCTTTACCAAGTTAACACTAATCCCAATATTAGACAGTCATAAGCAAATATCGATAAAAACGGTAGAATAAAGTAGAATTGTGATAAATATTGTCAGCCGAAAGACATGATGTTTTTTACAATTCTCGCAACATTTTTGTTATGATTAGGTAGGACTTGGAGGGATACTATGGCTATAAGATATCCTAATGGAAAAAAATACATCCCAGCTGAAAATGCTCAAAATCAAGTGAAAAAGCCTGCCCAGAAGAAACTGGACTACTCAAACAGAGGTATGACGCTGGAAGAAGATTTGAATGAGACAAACCAGTACTATATTGAGAATAATATCGCGATTGTCCATAAGAAACCTACCCCAGTACAAATTGTCAACGTCTCTTATCCAAAAAGGAGTGCCGCTGTCATTAAGGAGGCCTATTTCAAGCAAGCCTCCACTACGGACTATAACGGTGTGTACAAAGGACGATATATCGATTTTGAGGCAAAGGAAACCAAGCTTCAAACTTCATTCCCATTGAAGAACTTCCATGAGCACCAAATCGTTCATATGCAGAATGTACTTAACCATGGCGGGATAGCATTCATCATCATCCGCTTTAGTCAAACAGAGGAAATATACTATCTGCCTGCTGAAACATTAATCGACTATTGGGAACAAATGCTTGCAGGCGGAAGGAAGTCAATCCCTAAGAAAGATATCGAACGTTTTGGTGATTTGATTCCAATAGGCTATGCACCAAGGATCGATTATATTAAGATTATGAATAGGAAGTTTGAATGGGATTTATCCTGAAAGGAAGGGTAATCATTAATGTCAGATCAATATAAAACAAGAGAAGAAAAAAGAAAGCACGCACAAAGGAATAAGAAACAGAAAAAACAATCTAAAGGACTCATTAAGCGAATCGCGGTCATTCTGTTAATGCTTTGCATCGTGGCAGCGATTTCGGTTGGCGGTGTGTTCGCTTATTATATTTCCACAGCGCCGAAAATCGATGAAGAATCCCTCATTGATCCAATCTCCTCCAAAATCTACGATAAAAACGGAGATCTATATACCGAGATTGGCTCTGAAACAAGAGATTATGTAGAATACGAAGATATCCCGGATTTAATGGAAGATGCCATAATTGCCATTGAAGACGTCCGATTCTATAAGCACCACGGGATTGATATAATTCGTGTCGGAGGGGCCATTGTAGCCAATATCACGGGCGGATTCGGTTCACAGGGTGGAAGTACGATCACCCAGCAGGTTGTCAAAAACTCTTTCCTTCAATCTGAAAAAACGATTAAGCGTAAAGTACAGGAAATGTACCTTGCTTACCAATTGGAGCAGGAGTACAGTAAGGAACAAATCTTTGAAATGTATGTCAACAAAGTATATATGTCCTCAGGTATCCACGGCTTCTCTACAGCCTCTAAGCTCTATTTCGGCAAGGATTTAAATGAGCTTACATTGGCTGAGGCAGCAACTCTTGCTGGAATGCCGCAAAGCCCGAATAACTACAATCCATTTGATTATCCGGAAAAAGCGGAGAAACGCAGAAACATCGTTCTCCAAGCGATGGAAAATGCCGGCTTCATCACAGCTGACGAACGGAAGGCCGCTCAAGCAGAAAGCCTCCAAGACAGTCTTGTTGCTGATGGCGACCGTGACGAAACAGGAACGAAATACAATGCCATAGTGGACCAAGTTATTGAAGAGGTAGAAAAGCTTGGTGATTACAATATTTACACAGACGGCTTATCTGTCTATACATCCATTGACCCGAAAGCACAGGAGTTAATGGAGAAAATCCTTGATTCAGATGATTATATCGCCTACCCTGATGACAAGTTCCAAGTCGGCTCTGTTTTCATGGATACAAAAACAGGCGAGATTTATGCGATTGGGGGCGGGCGTAACCAAGAAGTAACCCGTGGCTTCAATTATGCGACCGACCTGAAAACAAGGCAGCCTGGTTCTACCATCAAACCGCTGATTGATTATGGTCCAGCCTTTGAATATCTTCAATGGTCAACCTACCATCCGCTGGTTGATGAGGAATACCAGTATTCAAGCGGACAGACTGTTGGCACAGCCTACAGCTCCTATAAGGGTCAAGTTTCCTTGCGCGAGGCACTCTATATGTCCCTAAACGTACCAGCTGTTAAGACCCTCCAAGAAGTCGGTGAGAAGAAAGCAGGCGAGTTTGTAAACAAGCTAGGCATTGATTTTGGTCCAATTTACGAGTCTTCTGCCATCGGCGGTGTTGAAAAAGGAGCTTCCCCTCTTCAAATGGCAGGTGCCTATGCGGCATTTGGCAATGAAGGGGTTTATACAGAGCCTCATGTCATCAAGAAAATTGTGCTGCGAGATAACGATACAGTCATCGAGACCGCACCAGAATCAGAGGCAGTCATGAAGGATTATACAGCCTTTATGGTGACCGATATCCTTAAGGATGTTATGACGAAAGGTACGGGGACACTAGCAAATATCTCTGGACTCCCAGTAGCAGGAAAGACGGGTACAACTAACTACTCTGCAGAGGACCGGGCAAAATACAATATCGACAAATCGAAATCACCTGACTCATGGTTTGTCGGATATACAACGAACTTTACGATGTCTGTATGGACAGGATATGATAAACAGTTTGAAAACACCTTGGGCAAGGATGAAACAAAAATTGCACAGAAAATATTTAAGGCAATGATGCAAGAAATGTCCTCAGGCGTAGATACTGAAGACTTCAAACAACCTAGCTCCGTTGTAGAGCTGGCTATTGAGAAAGGCTCAAACCCAGCAGCTATTGCAGGAGCACATACACCAGACAGTCAAAAGGTCTATGAATACTTCGTTAAAGGACATGAGCCATCTAAGACATCTACAAAATACGAAAAGCTGGCTGCTCCAAGCGGCTTGACCGCATCGTATGATGAGACGGCTAACAAGATTAATGTCAGCTGGAATTATGATGCTTCTGCTGATGCTGAATTTGATGTAAAAGTAGCTGTTAATGGCGGTTCAGCCAATACTTTAACGAACACTTCTGATACGTCATTCAGCATGAATTCACCGGAAGTGGGCAACACCTATGTATTCTCTGTCACCGCCAAGGTAGATGGTCAGGAAAGCGACCCTGCCTCCGTATCTGTTTCGATTGAGGAGGTCATTGAAGAAGAGCCGGAAGAGGAAGAAGAACCGGCTGCCCCTGAAACAGACGAAGAGAAAAAGCCAGAAGAAAACGAAGATAAGAAGCCTGATTCGAACGAAGATGGTTCAGATCAAGGAAATGACGAGAATAAAGATGAGGAGTCTGGCAACACCGATTCCGGTGATTCAAACGAGGACACAGGAAATCCAAATGATGAATCTGACTCCGGTAATGATTCCGGAAATGGTAATGGTAACGGAAATGGTAATGGAAATGACAACGGAGGCAGCAATGATTCAGGCTCAGGCGATGATGATAATGGAGCAACACCCAGAAGCCAAAATGATGAATCAGCAAGCCTTATACAATCGATGATCCCGGCCTTTATCCGAGATGCGTTTGATTTCCGTCTTAAAATTGCCTAACACATAAAGAGAGCACCCGGACTAAATCTGGGTGCTCTCTTTCATACATCGAACACAAAAAAGGACAGGCTGGTTCAACTAGCCTGTCCTTTTTTGCTCATAGTTTCTTTAGTGCAATCAATTTTGCGACCATTTTCTTTTGTTCTTCCATTAAGCTTTTCAGCTGCATAAAGGCCGGATAGGTATTAGGTCTATGAAGGATATAGCTGATCCGTTCATCCACATTGACTGGTTTATGAGCCATGGCTTGCAATTCCTCGTTAAGTTCATCAAGGTTTACAGGCTTTTTATTCGACCAGAAAAGAATCGACAAGAATAGCACAATCCCTCTTTGCATATAAGGCTTGATCTCTTTCGTTTGACGATTTGCCAACAGCCCTTCAGCCGCTTCTGAAACAGCTTCCCATCCACTCCATATATCGTTTTGAATAACGGCAATATGCTGCCATGGTTTATATTCGCCCTCAAGCTCATCATACGGGAATCCGCTTTCCATTAGACTCAGATCCCATTCTTTCAGGGATTCAGCCTTTATATGGCCATACGTAAATTGTAACACTTCATATTTTCTCATTTCTTCCCAGCTGCTTTCATTCGTTTTTTCCCTTCCCTGCAAAGAAGGAGCAGTGGACAAACCTCACATTTTGGCGATTGCGCCTTACAATGGTATCGGCCAAAGAATATCATGCGGTGATGGGTGATGGACCACTCATCCTTTGGAATTCTTCTCATAAGTGTCTTTTCCACTTCAAGTACAGAATCCTTCCACCTGCAGATTCCAAGGCGCTTGCTTACCCTCTCGACATGCGTGTCCACGGCAATAGCCGGTACATCATAAGCAACCGATACAACAACATTCGCTGTCTTCCTACCTACTCCCGGAAGCTCTGTCAGCAGATCGCGGTCATTAGGAACAACCCCATTGTATTTCTCTAAAATAATTTGAGACAGCTTTTGGATGTTCTTTGCTTTATTACGATACAATCCAATGGAACGAATATCATTTTCCAGCTCGCTAAGGGGAACAGCCAGAAAGTCCTCAGGCTTCTTATACTTTTGGAACAGGTTCTTCGTCACTTTATTCACCAATGCATCCGTACATTGTGCGGACAGGACAACCGCGACGACCAATTCGAATGGATTGGAATGATTTAATTCACAATGTGCATCAGGGAATAGCTTTCCCATTTCATCTAGACAATAACGAATTTGCGTATTATTCAGCATACCTTCTCCCTCTTTCCCATGAAAAAAACCGGAGATTTCCCTTCCGGTCTGATAAATATATACTATTCTAACCAATTATATAATGGCAAGTCTTTCGCCGTCGGGACTGCTTTGACAGACGGCTTCTTCTGATAGCTTCTGAATCTTTCTCCGTGGTCTTTAGCCTGTTCTAATGTTTTGACCCCGTGCTTCTTCCAATCAAACAAAATTCGGTCGATATAGCGGAAATTAAGCTTGCCTGATATGACTGCCTCTTTCAGGGCAGCTCGGACCAGCTCTGGTTCATGCTTATCCTCATCAAGCCACATCGATAATGTTTCCCCTTCAAACGGAGATAACGGGCGCCCAAATTCTTTTTCAAAGATCGCATACAGGGATTCACTCTTCTGTACCTTTTCTTCAAAATCTGCCTGCTTCGCTTCTTTTAAAAAGTGATAAGCAAGCTTCTCATTTAACGGCTTGATAGAATAGCTTTCAAAGCCGGGTTTCACATCCTCAGTAATCTCCAAAAATCCATTCTGTACAAGCTTTCTCAAAAGCACCGTACAGTCCATCTCCGTTAAATTCATGACTGCGGAGATTTCGGCAGGCGTCGGAAATGCCTTGCCGTTCAAATTGAAATTATGCACCTGTAAGAGGAGCATTACTTCTTGTTCTGTCAATCCCATTTCCTTATAATGGCTCAGCAAGTAGGAAGGAATAATAACAGTCGGCTGGTTCATCCATTCGGATAGATTTTTCATAGTCATAATTCGACACCTCTGTCTTAGTATATCATGTAGGTCCGTTTGGAAGTACAAAAAAAGGGTTCTTTTTCAAGTGTTGGGGTAGAGTCTTTTTGCTCTATCCCTTATCCTAATGAATCGCCGATGTTTTTATATTGGGAGAAGGATT